>WOUV01000055.1 GCA_009773045.1 Rhodospirillaceae bacterium
TGGTGGTGAAGGCGCAGGGATCAATCGACCATTTCTTCCGACTTCGAGACGACCTTTGTGCGGCGTCGGAATCGTGCCAGATCATGCCGGATGGTGCCGTTGTCTTGCTCGATGGGCAAGGTCAGATCCGTGCCCGTGAAGAGTCGGTCTTCGGGAATGCAGCGATGGAATCCCTCCCCATCGTCGGTCACACACGTGTGGCCCGTGATCCCGATTGTTTCGAGATGCTTTCGACAGGGTGCAGCATCACGCCGACCCAGAACCCAGGGAAGATCTCGCCGCTGGAGAGGGTCAGACGCTCGCCAAAGCCATAGCTTGTCGGCCTTTTTTTAAGAAATAGATTACCTCCTTACGTCGGAATAACTCTTTATATTTCTCAATACTAGAAAGGATATGATACCACCTACGGCACATGACCTTCGCCATGAATAACACCATTCTCGTTTCTTAAAAGCGCCCCTGCTCTCAGAGAGCAAGCGAGGAGTCGAGAATGACATGAAATGTTCTGATTTCAGAGAGAGTGTATCATAATGCCGCCTTGGAATCCAAACAACGTACCCTGGGACAGGTCATGTTTTCGAACGGACGCGCGGGAACAGCACGCCCTATTCCAACGGCATCGAACGAGGTCTCCCCCGCATCTCCTCGATTCCGTGCCTTTATGAAAACAACGAGACGATGCGGAGAAGGAAGAAAAAATGGCGCTCTCTTCGTTGCGGGTGGTGTTCATGGGCACCCCCGATTTCGCCGTGCCAACGCTGGACCGGCGGGCCGCGGTGGTTGGGAGCGGCGCAATCCGGTTCACGAGATCGCCGCCGCTACGGGCATTCCCGTTCGCACACCGCACACCTTGCAGGATTCCGTCACGCAACAGGAATGGGGCGCCTTGAAGGCCGATGTCGGGGTGGTGGCGGCCTATGGCCTTATCCTGCCACGGCCGGTTCTGGAGGCGCCGCGGCTTGGGTGCGTCAACGTGCACGCCTCGCTTCTGCCCCGCTGGCGGGGGGCGGCGCCTATTCATCGGGCCGTCATGGCTGGGGACCACGCAAGCGGCGTCACCATCATGCAAATGGATGCGGGCCTTGACACCGGCCCCCTGCTGCTGGCCGAAACGGTGCCGCTGGCCGAAGATGTGACCACCGGCAGCCTCCACGACACCCTTGCCCATCTGGGGGCCGATGTGCTGCTGCGGGCGCTCGATGGCCTGGCGGCAGGCACCCTCACCCCGAGACCACAGCCGGCGGCAGGGGTGTGCGCTGCAAAAAAGATCGTCGAGAGCGAAGGGCGTATCGACTGGACCTTGGCCGCTTCCACTCTGTCGGCCCTGGTGCGGGGATTTTCGCCCTGGCCGGGGGCTTTTTGCCTTCACGACGGCACCCGTCTCAGGATTCTGATGGCGGAAGTGGTGGCAGGGGATGGGGCCGGGGGTGTCCCTCCCGGCACCGTGATGGATGATTCCCTGATGGTGGCCTGTGGCATGGGGGCGTTGCGTCTGACCCAGATCCAACGCCCCGGGCGGGCCGTGTTACCGGCGGAGTCGTTTTTGCGCGGCTATCCCTTGCCCACGGGGGCGGTGCTGGCATGAGAAGGGTTTGAACAGTTCGCTCTGTATATGGAGACGGGGGTGCGCCATGAACGGAACGAACGAAACCTTTGTCACCGCCGCGGAATTGTACGATGCCCGAACCCGGCCAATGACGTCGGACCGTCCCATGATCGAGCGGTTGGCTGGACGGAAAAGCGTCGATGCCAGCCGCCGCGCAGGAAGTTCGTCACGTGTCACGCTTACGCCGTCATCTTCTTATTGAGTTCTGCGATAAAGCGCTCGGCCCAGGGCGAAGCGGCGGTGACTTTGGCTGGATCGATCCTTTTTAACAACTATAACGAGTGCCTGCTTTTGCTGTAGGGTGCTTTGGACGTGCAGTACTTTGTAGCTTTGACGAGCGCTTTGTAGACCTGGGCCGTGGCCACAGATTCGATCTTGGTGGTGGCTGGCAGTTTGTTCTCCTGAAATCCCTGCCCGAAAAAGTCTTTAAGAGTTGCCCTGTCAGCCAGGAGCCAGTTTTCCATACACTGCACCATCAGATGGCAGTCGGTGCCCTTCGTGGTCGCTGGCTTGTTCCAGCCATCCACCTGCCGCTGCTTGAGATGTAACCGGGGTTGCCAAGTATTGGTATTTCCCTTTTGATGGAGCGCGTCAACATGCGACTCGCTGTCCACCAGTAAAATTGCATCATCACCATTTTTAATCGCTATGCAGAAAGAGTCGTAGGCCTCATTGCGACCTCCGCAGGGCACGACACGCGGCTTCTTGTTCAGACGCGCCTTGGCAACAAAGGTGGCAAATCATTCGCGGCACGCAATCCTCAGGACTTTCTTATTGCCGCCGCCATCAACATGAAGTGTTACCACAGCGTCAACACAATCTTATTGCGTGTCAAGAGTTGGCCAAGGCTGTACTTCATCAGCCAAGAATCGAGTCTTTGTGTATCGAGCCGAGTGATCGTGGTGCCACTGACGGTTTTCTCCGCCACCAGCACGTCTTCCGGACGATCCGTCAGGGCATCGACCAGGATGTCGGAGTGCGTTGTAACGATGAGTTGCGTGCGCTCGGCCGCCTCCTTGAGCAGAGCGGCCAGGGTCGGCAGCACGTCGGGGTGCAGGCCCAACTCAGGCTCTTCGATGCACACCAGGGGTGGCGGATTGGGATGACAAAGGATGGCGAGCAGGCAAAGATAGCGCAACGTGCCATCCGAGAGCCGCGTCGCGGGAACCGTAAAGCGACCTTCGTGGAAGAAGACCTGAACAGTGCCGCCTTCGATCTGTACGTCGTAGTCATCGATACCCTCGTACAGGGCACGCAACGCGTCCAGTAGGCGCTTCTTGACTGTGGGCTCCCGGCGAAGACGATTGAGCACCGTCCCCAGGTTGCTGGCATCATGTTCAAGCAAGTCATTCGGCAAATCCGCCTTCTGCGGCAGGCGCGATATGGTGTGGCGGCCAAAGCTCCACTCCCGATAGAGGCGGATCTTGGAAAAGGCCTTTCCGAGATAGGTCAGCTCCGGGTACTGGTCCGGGTCCTTGCGCTGAGCGAGGATGGATGCGGTGGGATCGATGTCCTCATGCTGCAAACGGCGCTCCTCGTCCTTGACGTTCAGGACACCGTGATCATTCTTGAAGCGATAGTAAAAATACGGTTTGTCGTGACCGGCATCGGGCTTTTTGTTCTCAATGCGCTCGTCAAGCATCTCGAAACGTTGCCCCACCTCCGTAAAACTCAGCACATAGCGCAGGCCTGCCGGCACTTTGGGGTAGTCGAACACCGCATCAATCGTGGCGGCAGGCGTTTTCGGTGCGCCCTTCCAGAGCTAATCATGCACGCCCCCGCCGTCACGAATGGGGGTCAGCAGGTCTTTCGGCGCGGATCGAATCAGTTCGATGGCCTCAATCAGGTTGGATTTCCCTGAACCATTCGGGCCGATCACCACGTTGAGTGGCCGCAGTTCCACCGCCTGGGTCGAATCGCCGAAGCTCAGGAAGTTGGTTAGTGTGATGGACTTGAGCAGCATGACGCCCTCCGTCATTCGATGACAAACCGCCATGTGCCAGCGTCTTTATCTTTGCAGTGCGCATCAAGGGAGGGATCGAAACGCTTACGCAGGTCATCGGGCACAACGGGTGATCCGCCGGCGAGAAGGGCCTTCGTGATGTCGTCACTGACCCCTGATTGCCTTTTGGTGGGCGCGACAGGGATTGAACCTGTGACCCCTACGATGTCAACGTAGTGCTCTCCCGCTGAGCTACGCGCCCGTTTCTTCCGCCTTTAAAGAAAGGACCCGGAGGGTGTACCGTGGCCGGAAACGATTTGCAACAGTCTCTTGGCCTCACCGATGATTTTCAGGCCTTCAACACTTTCATCGGTCGGGCTGATCTGCAAGGGCCGCCCCCTCCTCCGTGCACAGGGTCTGCTTGTCCGTGGAGCCGACGCGCTTGAACAGTCTGGCGGCATGGTCATAATGGCGTCGCGCGTGAACCGGATCGTCCGCCGCTTCCAGACGCGCCAGCTCCAGAAGAGACTCCGCCTCTCCTTCCAGATGACCGGTCATCAGATAAAGATGAGCCGCTTGCACGAAAGCCTGACGAGCCGCCGGCAGATCCCCAAGCCCCTTCAGCAACCGCCCCAGTTCGGCCTGCGTGGCGGCTTCGCCCAGTCGGTCGCCGGTGGCCAGGAACAGTTCAAGGGCTGTTTCCAGCGCCTCGTGCGCCCGATCCACCCGTCCCAGGCGCTGATCGAGCACCGCCAGTGTTTGCAACGTATGGGCTTCGGCACTGCTGTCCCCCATCTCGCGCGCCAGGGCGCGTGCGCGCTCAAACCGTTCCAACGCGACATCATTGCGGCCCTCATCAAGGGCCAGCAGCGCAAGATGGCGATCGATCAGAACCTCACCCGCAAGATCCCCGATAATGCGGAACTGGTCTCGGGCCGATTCAAGGAAATCCCAGGCCTCCCTGGACTGGTGTTGATGGTGCGCAAGCTTGCCCAGCTGCAACAACATATCGGCCTGGCCCTGGTGATTCCTGACTTCGGCAAACAGACCACGGGCTTCGATAAACAGCGACCGGGCCACGGCCAAGTGATCCGATTGCCCACGCCAGGTCGGCCAGCCGGCCCACCGCCTGCGCCTCTCCCTGTGGATCGCCGGCAGTATGATAGAACAAGCGTGCCTGGCGGAAAGACTCTCCGGCCCAGTGCAGATCCCCATTGCGCCAATGCCTGTCGGCTTCCGCCATGGCTTCATCGGCCTGCGTCTTTGGCATGGTTTACCTGCGCCTCCTGCTCCGGTTGATGATTTTCTTTATACACCCCATGCGGACCGTAACAGAAGAGCGCTTCTGAAAACCTCGAGCCATCGCATCAGAAAAAGAAACGGTATGGAATAAAGACAGAAAATTGCCCTTTCGCGGGCATGTCCCCCTCGGCATTTCGGGTGCGCCCGGCACTTCAGGTGCGCAGGGTGGCGCCCGTTGCCTGGATCACGGCATCGATGATGCGCGTGGAAATGGCATCGATCTCCTGATCGGTCATGGTTTTTTCCGTCGGTTGCAGAGTGACCGAAACGGCAAGCGACTGGTACCCCTTTCCCAGCCCTTCGTAAATGTCGAACACGTCCACCGCCGCAATCAACGCTTCGTCGGCGCTACGGGCCGCCTTCAGCACCTGTTCGGCGCTGACACAGTCCTCCACCACGAAGGCGAAATCCCGCACTACGGGATGAAAGGGCGGAATTTTCAAAGGAGGCTTGGCCCGGTCGGGAGGCGGCAGGGCCTCAAGAAAAATCTCGAATCCAACGAGTGGCCCCTTGACATCCAGGGCGCGGGCAAGGCGCGGGTGCATTTCACCAAACCAGCCGAGTTCCGTCGCGTCAAGCCGGATCACGCCCGACCGCCCGGGGTGATACCAGCGGGGCGCCGCCGCATCGACCTGGAGCCTGGCCAGCGGAGCACCCGCCGCCGTCAGAACGGCCCAGGCATCGGCCTTGGCGTCGAACACATCCACTGACTGTGCCGGTTTGCTCCAGTGCCGCGGACCGTCATGCCCCGCCCGCACGCCGGCCACGACCAGCTTTTGCGCTCCCGGGGTCATCCCATCGAACTGCGGGCCGATCTCGAACAGGGCCACATCGGGCATGTCGTGGGCAGCATTGCGGCGCACCGCCCGGATCAGGTTTGGCAACAGAGAAGGCCGCAAGGTATCGAGATCGGCGCTGATGGGGTTCATGAGACCCCTCGCCGCGCTGTCTGCGACAAGCAGCGCCACGTGGTTTGATGCCATGAACGACCAGGTGAGGGTTTCCAGCATGCCGCGGGCCGCCAGAGTCCGGCGCACCTCCGAGCGTTGCTGCCAGGTGGGCGGCACCGTGGGCGGCGGGGCCGTCGCCGGCTGGCGCGGCAGGGGTTCGGCCGGCACCTGGTCATACCCCTCCAGGCGCACGACTTCCTCGATCAGATCGTGTTCGGCCTCCAGATCACGACGCCACGAGGGGGGGATGACGGTCAACACAGCGCTCCCCTCCGCACGCTGCACGGTGCAGCCAAGGGAGTGCAGCCGATGATGCAGAGTCGTCACGGGAAGCGCCCGTCCGGTGAGACGATACAATCGCTCCGCCCGCAGGGGTATGGTCCGCTGCCAGGCCGGCTCGGCCCCGGCGATGACGAGGGATGAGGCCTCGCCGCCGCACCACGCGAGGATCAAACGGGTGGCCCATTCCGCTCCCTCCACGGCCGATGCCGGATCGACCCCCCGTTCGAAACGATGGCGGGCATCCGATTCGATGGCCAGCGCCCGCCCGGCGCGGGCGACGCATCCCGGATCGAACAAAGCGGATTCAAGGAAAACGGTGGTGGTGGATTCGCAACAGGCGCTCTCCGTCCCGCCCATCAGGCCGGCCAGCGCCTGCGGCCCCACCGCATCGGCGATGACGAGCATTTCCGCCGACAGGGGATAGGTCTTGTCGTTGAGTGCCGCAAGCGATTCTCCTTCCCGTGCCAGGCGCACGGTCACGGACTCGCCCCGCAGCCGGTCCGCATCGAACACATGCAGCGGACGGGCGGCCTCCAGGCTGAGAAGATTCGTGATGTCCACCAACGCGGAAATGGGTCGCAAACCCACCGCCGCAAGACGCCGTTGCACCCCTTCCGGGCTTGGGCCGTTGCGCACGCCGCGGATGAAGCGGCCCACGAACAGCGGACAGAGCGCCTCGGCCTCCGGCGCGCGGACAACCCTGAGCGGGCTTTGAAAAGCGCCCGCAACGGCAGGCGCAAGTTTGGGCGTGAACACGCCAAAGCCGACAGCGGCAAGATCGCGGGCGATGCCCCGCACCCCCAGGCAATCGGCCCGGTTCGGCGTGACGGCCACATCGAACACCGGGTCGAAAACGATCACGTCCAGCGCTTTCGCCCCCACCGGGGTTTCCGCGGGCAACGCGATGACCCCTGCCTCGTCCGCGCCAAGGTTCAACTCCCGGGCAGAGCACAGCATGCCCGCGCTTTCAACCCCGCGGATGACCCCTTTTTGCAGCCGTTCGCCCGATGCCGGGATGATCACCCCTGGGCGGGCCAGGATTCCCTTCATCCCGACATGGGCATTGGGGGCGCCGCAGACCACCTGAAGGAGTGTCGATCCCGTGTCCACTTGGCACACGTTCAGTCGGTCGGCCCGCGGATGCCGTTCCATGGCGATCACATGGGCGACGATGAACTCCTCAAGGGCCGGATCGGGCGCGGTGAACGATTCGACCTCGAGGCCGATCAGGGTCAGGGCTTCGGCGATTTCATGCGCCGGGGCCGGGGTTGCCAGATACTCTTTGAGCCAGGACAGGGTGAATTTCATGAAAGAGCGCTTCGGATGCCATGGAAGATGCTCCTCCCTTAAAACAAAATGGGCAGGAGGGCAAGTCCCCCTTTCCGGGCTGGCCTGAACTCTAGACGATTCGTTTCATGTACGATGCCTTGACGAGGTGGGTCAGGTTAACGCCCAAGCGATTGCCTTCGGTCACGATGACCTACCCATAACCAATCAGCCGGTCGTTGGCATAGACCTCCACCGGTTCACTGACTTTTTGTTCAAGTTCCACGACCGCGCCGCGGCCCAGCTTCAAAAGCTGATGAACGCGCAAGGTGGCCTTGCCCAGAACCACCGCGATCTCGACCGTAACGGCATAGGCCGCTTTCCGGTCATCGCGGCCGTCCCCTCCTTCGTTGACCATGGTCCGTCGCCTGCCTCGTGCGTTGCATCCCGTGTCACCTTCAATCCTTTCCGGGATCGAGGGACCACCATGTCCAGAGAACGCTGCCCAGTGCCGGCGTGCGCGCGGGACGCCGGAGTTTGTTCCAGTACGCCACCCGATCATAACCGATGTACCAGTGCGGAATGACGAAATGATTCCACAACAGCACGCGATCCAGCGTTCACCTGTTCCACCAGCGCGTCGATGGCCGCGCTTTTGATTCCGATCAGGTTGTTGCCTCCCTCCATATCGGCCCCCTGGCTGCTCCAGTGATTGCGTTGTTCATTGCCGGGGGAAAGGGTTTGCAACCATCTATAGACCACCATATCAAAATCAAACGCCCGGATCCGGTTCTCATACACGGTGCTATCGACCAGACGCACGGTCACCGCGATGCCCAACCGCTTCAGGTTTTGGACGAAGGGCGCGGCAATCCGCTCCCAGATCGGATCTTCGAGAAGGAGTTCAAAGACAAACGGCTTTCCGGTTTGCGCCTGCACGCGCACCTGATTTTTCACCGTCCAACCGCTTTCCTCCAGCAAACGGTTCGCGAGTCGCAGATTGTCGCGAAGGGTCCCCGATCCATCGGTTCGGGGCGCCGTGTAGGGTGTGGTGAAAACGTCCTCCGGAATCTGACCCCGCAGAGGCTCAAGGATTTCCATCTCGCGGGCATCTGGCAAACCAACGGCGGCCAGTTCCGAATTGGCGAAGTAACTCTCGCCTCGCACATACTGGCCATAGAAGAGATTCTTGTTGGCCCACTCGAAATCGAACGCATACGCCAGCGCCCGCCGTACCCGTGGGTCCTGAAACAGCGGTCTTCGGGTGTTGAACACAAAGGCCTGCATGCCTTGGGGCCGCTGGTGCGGGATTTCCTCCCGGATCACTTGGCCGGACGTCACCGCTGGAAAGGTGTAGGCCGTTGCCCAGGCCTTGGAAGAGTTTTCCGGGCGATAATCATAAGCCCCCGCCCTGAAGGCCTCCAGGGCGACGGTGTAGTCCCGGTAATAATCGACGTGAATGGTATCGAAATTATAGGTTCCTTTGTTCACGGGCAGATCACGCCCCCAATAGGTGGGATCACGCCGCAGAACGATATGACGGCCCGCCTCGAATCCGTCGATCCGGTAGGGGCCGCTGCCAAGGGGAACCTCGAGCGTTGTCTGATCAAACGCCCGTGTCGCCCAGTCATGCCTTGGCAGGACCGGGAGTTGCCCAAGAATGATGGGAAGCTCGTTGTTGGTGGTGCCTGGCTTGAAAACGAAACGAACACGCCGTTCGTCCGTCTTTTCAGCCCCGGCGACATCGGCATAGTATAACCGGTACAAAGGCTGGCCCTTGGTACGCAGGGTTTCAAAACTCCACAGCACATCATCGGCAGTGATGGGGGTGCCGTCATGCCAGCGGGCCTGCGGCCGCACAGTGAAGGCAACCCATGAACGATCGGAGGGAACCTCGACGGATTCGGCGATCAGCCCATATGCCGTTGAAGGATCGTCGGTGGAAGAGACCATCAACGTTTCGAAAACAAGACTGTTCATCATGCTAAAGGCTTGGCCTTTGATGATGTAGGGATTGAAGGAATCAAACGTGCCCAACACCCCCATTTTCACGGTGCCTCCCTTGGGGGCATCGGGATTCACGTAATCGAAGTGCTTGAAGTCGGGGGGATATTTGGGCGCGCCGTGAATGGCGATCGCATGCAGCCGCGGTTCGGCCTGGAGAGGGGAAACCATCGCCAGAAAAACCAGAACCATGCAACACTGCCGGACAATCGAAAACCGCATGGCACTGCCTGTTTTCTTGATGTCACTCCGCATTCAGCACCGCCAAAGCTTGGCCATGTGCCCGGCGGTCGCCCGCCGCCAGCACGCACGTGTTGGAGGCAAAGCCCAGGGGGTGTCCCGAACGGTCCGTCACCAGACCGCCCGCCGCTTCGATCACCGCCGTCACCGGCAGGTGATCGTGAACCTTCAACTGGCATTCGTAAACCAGATCGACGAAACCCGCCGCCAGCAGGCCATAAGCATAACAGTCGGCCCCGAACCGGCGCAGCTTCACCGCCCGCTCCAGCCGCTGCCACGCAGTTTTTTCGGTGCCGCAAAACATGTCCGGGTCGGTGGCATAAAGGCACGCCTGTTGCAGGTCGGCGCACGGGCGGACCCGGATCGGGTGGCCGTTCAGGAGCGCCGGTACCCCCCGGCCGCCGATCCAGCGTTCGCCGGTAATGGGCTGGTCGATCACGCCCAACATCGGTTGCCCCTGCCAGGCCAGGCCGATCAGGGTGCCAAAGGAAGGCTTGCCGGTGATGAACGCCTTGGTGCCATCGATAGGGTCAAGCACCCACACCCATTCGGCGGTGGGATTTTCGGCTCCGTATTCCTCGCCGATGATGCCATGGTCCGGGACCGTCTGGCGCAGGATGTCCCGCAGGGCGCTTTCTGTTTCGCGATCGGCGATGGTGACGGGGGAGGCATCGGCTTTGTCGTCCACCGCAAGGGGAGTGCGGAAATAACGGCGGAGCCGTGCCCCGCTTGTCTCGGCCATGTGGTGAGCGAGGGCGACGAGGCGATCCGGTACGGGGGGCGTTGGAATCGTCATGGAAGGCCCTATTGTCCGCTGAAGTAAAGAAGAAAAGGAATCGAAGAGGGTGTGG
Source organism: Rhodospirillaceae bacterium (assembly GCA_009773045.1). Lineage (GTDB taxonomy): Bacteria > Pseudomonadota > Alphaproteobacteria > Rhodospirillales > Rhodospirillaceae > WOUV01. The sequence goes on from WOUV01000055.1 coordinate 10,444, forward strand.
GGGGAGGCTTAGCCTCCCCCCACGGTGTGTTTTTTGTTACGGGGAAGGCTTGCCTCTCCCCACACCCCCCTCGATTCCTTATTCTGGATTCATGACGATGTAGCCACACGGACATTCCGAGGCGCACACGCCGCAACCCTTGCAGTATTCGTAATCGAACACATAATGCGATCCGTCCTTGGCCAGAGCCGTCGTTTTGATGACGGCATTGTCGGGACAGAAGGTCCAGCAGTTATCGCAGGCAAGGCAGTTCCCGCATGAAAAACAGCGAGCGGCCTCCCGGGTGATGGCGGCACCCGACAGCGGCCCGTCGATTTCCGCCGTATCCGTCCGCTCCGCCACCGGCAGAATAGGCTCCTCCACCCGTGGCGCCGGCTCGAAATAGTTGAGATTGATATGCGCAAAGTCGATGGTGTCGCGCCCGTTTTCCTCCGGGTCATCGCCCTGGCGGATGTAGGCGTCGATGGCTATTGCCGCTAGCCGCCCGTCGCCAATGGCGGCGGAAACCGTGCCCCGATCGCCGCGTGCATCACCTCCGACAAACACCCCCGGGGTGTGGTCCAGGCGGCCAAAAGGATTGTTGGGCCGAAAGTACTCCTTTCCCCCCAGCAGCGTGCTGAAACCGGTTGGCTCGACGTTTTCGCCGATGGCCGGAATCACCATGTCGGCATGCAAAAGGGTCTCGGTCCCCTCGAACGCGATGCGCCCCGTGCGTCCGCTTTTGGTGGGCAGCTTGCGCAAGGCCACCATTTCGACCCCGACGACCTTGGAACCCCGGAACAAAAGCCGCTGGATGGTGCGGTGCGGATGGATGGTTATCCCCTCCTCGACCGCCTGATTCAATTCTCGCGGGACGACGTTGATGATGTCGTCCGGCTCGGTCCCCGGCCCTGGCAGGCCGGAGGCCGTGACCAGATGGACCTCCTTCACCCCGGCCCGCTTCATGGCCCGGCACAGATCGAGGGCGGTATTGCCGCCGCCATGCAGGATGACCGATTGCGGGGTGGGCAGGGACCCGGCCGCGACCCATTCCTGCAACAGTTCAAGGGCGGTACGGTGATCGGTCGGCACGGCGCCATCGACGCTCCAAGCCTTGGCCTTCGCGGTTCCAGGGGCCAGGAACAGCGCCCGGTAATCACTGCGCAGTTCATCGATGTGCACATCAACGCCCAGCCGAGTGCGCCCGCGAAATTCAATTCCAAGGCCCAGGATGCGCGTGATATCGGCATCCAGCACATCCCGTGGCAGCCGGTTGATGGGAATGGCCGAACGCAACAACCCCCCCGCTTCGGGCAGGGCATCGAACAGCGTCACCTGATAGCCACGGCGACGCAGGTGATAGGCGGCGCTCAGCCCCGCCGGTCCGGCTCCCACCACCGCCACCGCCGCCCCGGCGCCGCGCCCGGGGTCGACCGGATACGTCCATCCCTGCCGACGAGCCTCATCGCCCAGAAAGCGTTCGATGGAATGGATGGCCAGCGGCGTGTCGAATGATCCCCGGTTGCATGCCTGTTCGCATGGATGGGGACAGATCCGTCCGGTCACGGAGGGCAGCGGGTTGACAGTGACGATCGTCTCCCACGCCTCACGCGGGTGATTTTCCTGGACCTGGGCAATATAGGCCTGGGCGTCCTCGCCAGCAGGACAGGCGCTGTGGCAGGGCGCCGCCCAATGCTGATGCTGGGGGCGACTGGTGCGCCAGGTTCCGGTCTTGAAATCGGTGGAGGTGCCGGGCAAGGCATACCCGCCTCGGGTAAGCACTAGCATGATTTTTTCTCCTCAGGCCACGAGTCCGCCGCGCCGGACGGTATCGGCCCCTTCGCTGTCCAGGGGGTCTGCCTCCTCGCCGCGGAGGTTGAACTTCTCGATCGTGTGGTCGGCAAGCGCCTGGAGATGCTCGCGCTCCTCGCGCGCCCGCGGATCGTTCGAAAACAGATGGCGAAAACGGTTCTGAAGTTTCAGATAGTCGGTGACAGGTTTGGGATTGCGCAACGGCATCACCCCGGCCACCTCGCCGCGTTCGAACTCCACCAGTGGGAACAGGCCTGTTTGCACGGCGAGTCGCGCCACTTCGACCGTGACGGAACTTTCATGACCCCAGCCGAGCGGGCACGGGCAATGCACTTGCAGAAAGGTCGGCCCCTCCACCTCCATCGCCCGGCGCACCTTGCGACGCAGATCGACTGGATAGGCGACCGATGCACTGGCCGCATAGGGGATATGGTGAGCGGCGATGATGCTCAGAAGATCTTTTTTCAAATGCCGCTTGCCCATCCGCTCCAGCCCGGCGGGTGAGGTGGTGGTGGCGGCGGCATGGGGCGTCGAGCCCGACCGCTGAACGCCGGTGTTCATATAGGCTTCGTTATCATAGCATACATAAAGCACGTTGTGCATGCGCTCCAGCATGCCCGACAATGCCTGAAAGCCAATGTCGAAGGTGCCGCCGTCCCCGCCCTGGGCGATGACCTTGGTGGACTTGCCAAGGTGCTTCATCGCCGCCTCGACCCCCGCCGCGATGGCCGCCGAATTTTCGAACAGGGAATGAATCCAGGGCACACGCCAAGCCGACTGCGGCCAGGGAGAGGTGAAAATCTCAAGACAGCCCGTGGCATTGGTGAGAATCACATCAGGTCCGGCGGATTCCGCCACCAGCCTAGCCCCCAGGGCTTCGCCACAGCCCTGACAGGCGCGATGGCCGGCCTCCAGGCCGCGGAAGGCCGGCTGGTGCTCGCGCAACTCGGCGATGGAGAATGCCGTGCCGGCCCGCGCAGGCGCCTCGTTCGACCCACGCTTGTCCTTCAATCTGTTACGGAGCGCGGCCTTGCGGGCCGCGATATCGGTCGTTGTGTCAACGGACGTTTCAACCGCCGTATCATCGGTGGTCGTCATGACGATCCTCCTTTACCGGTCTTCCACCGGGAGCTTTTCCGGCTCCAGGTCGAAGATTTCAAACCATGCCGGTTCGTCCGCCCGCGTGATGGCCTCCACCAGGCGGGGATAAATCTCGATCGGCACATCGCGCCCCCCCAGGCCGACGGCATAATTATGGATGCGCGGCAGCTGCGTCAGGGTGGTGGCGAGGCTGCGCACCTCCATGCCGACGATTCCCCCCGATCCCGGGGCGATGGCGCGTTCCAGCACCACCAAATCCCGCACGCCTTGCAACACTTCGCGCAAAGCCGCCATCGGGAAAGGCCGGTACGCCCGCAGCTTGATCAGCTTCACCGGGCGGTCCTGCGGGAAAAGCTGCATGCTTTCCTGTACGGTGGAGCAGACCGAACCCAGCGCGAGAATCGCCACGTCCGCTTCCGCCGGCCCGACAACCGACAGCAGCCCCCCCCCCGAACGTCCGATGATTCCGGCATAATCACGGTCGGCGGCCATGATTTCCGTCGTCGCGCGCAGCACGGCCTGGTGCTGGGAATGACGCGCCTCGGTGAAGAACGACGGATCGACGCACGTGCCGAGCGACAAGGGATTGCGCGAATCGAGCGCGCGGCTGAAATGATAGGGCGGCAGAAAGCGGTCCACCTGCTCCTGGGTCGGCAGGTCGATGGGTTCCAGCGTGTGGGTCAGCACGAAACCATCGACGCACACCATCACCGGCACCTCGGTGCGTTCGGCGATTCGGAACGCCTGGATGGTGGTATCCACCGCCTCCTGATTGTCGGCACAATACAGCTGAATCCAGCCGGAATCACGCACGGCCATGGAATCCTGCTGGTCGTTCCAGATGTTCAAGGGCGCGCCGACGGCACGGTTGGCGCAGGTCATGACCATCGGTATTCGCATGCCGGAAATGTTGTAGAGCACTTCCGCCATCAGCAGGATGCCTTGCGAGGAACTGGCCGTATAGGCACGCACGCCGGACGCCGCCGCGCCCAAAGCCACGGAAGCCGCCGAGAACTCGCTTTCGACACTCACCAGCTCGCACCGCAATCGTCCATCGGCAACGAGTTTCGAGATGTTTTCGACGATATGAGTCTGCGGCGTGATGGGATAGGCCGCAACGACTCCAGGACGGCACAGCCCGACGGCTTGGGCAAGCGCCTGGGACCCTTCAAGCGCTGAGAGCATGGGTGATGTCCTTCCACGATTCGGTCGGCACTTGATCGGCCGCCATGTCCACGAGCTTTAGGTTCTTTTCCAGCACATCGCCCTTGAAACGGGCCGAAAGCGCCTTGATCAGGGCTTCCCGGGGCAGAAGGCCGGTGAGACTCGCAAAGGCCGACAGCAGGGCGACGTTGGCGAGCGGCTTGCCGGTCATCTGCAAGGCCATCTGAGCGGCGGCAAAGGAAACGACCGCCTTGCCGGTCTCCCCCGACAATTCTTCCGAAGAACGGGGGGAATTGACAAGGATACCGCCCCCTTCCCGCAAGCCATCCAGCACGCCCGCCACGTTCAGAAGGCCGGGGTCCTGGATGATGAGAAAGGCGGGCGTGCGGACTTGGGAGCGGCGCAGGATGGGCTTGGCATCGATGCGCACGAAAGCCATCACCGGTGCCCCCCGGCGCTCGGCGCCAAAATTCGGAAAGGCCTGGCAGTACCGCCCCACTTCGAAGGCCGCGGAGGCGAGCAGGTATGCCGCCACCACGTTCCCCTGGCCTCCTCGGCCATGAATGCGAATCTCGATCATTGCTCCCCGTTCGTGTGGTTTGCCGCGCTGGACCATGACGTCCCTGTCATGCCCCGCCTCCGACCCGGTCGATGAGGAAGATAAAGGCTGGTCGTCTTTTTGCCTAGGCGAAAATGTGTCCAGGGGATTCCCTTTTCTCCAGGCCTCCCCTGCCGCAGGATCAGGGGGCTTTTCCGCGCAGGGGTGTTTTGTGGATGGTCTTGATATTCCACTTGTGGGAAACGGGACTCGAACCGTGTATAAGTCCTGGCAGTTGGTTCAATGGAAAGGACACGCGATCATGAGGGGGATTGTTGCCGCAACGCTGGCTGTCGGAGGTGCTGGTGGTTGTGCCTCCCAGGAGGATGCCTTGATCCGGCTGGAAATCGAGGAAGGAATCGGCGCGGCGGTGGGGGCGATCATCGGCGGGCCGGTCGGTTTCATGCTTGGTTCCGGTCTCGGTTCGATTGGGGGGGCGGCCGGTGGTGCTCTGGTGGGGAGTGCGGCCGGTCTCACGATCGGGGATGCCATCGCCGACACCGATCCGGACCGAACCGACGATGGCCTGATCGATCTGCAACTCGAGTGACGGAAACGATTGCTCCAGAACCAAGGAAAACGCCTTCATGCCCGTTCCAGCCCGGCGGAGCGGAAAAGACGTGTGTTTCGGGATAGCATGAGGCACGTTTTGAATATGAGGCACGTTTTGGAAAGGCCTTTTTGATGGATGCGCATATCCTGACCATCACCTGTCCCGACACGTTCGGCATCGTGGCGGCCGTTTCTGGATTTCTGGCCGAACATGACGCTTTCATCACCGAAGCGGCTCAGTATGGCGATCCCTACTCGAAACGGTTCTTCATGCGCACGGTGTTCACCTTGGGTCCCCTGGCCCCGCCGCGGGACGTTCTGGCCAAGAAGTTCGCGACCATTGCCCAGCGTTTCCAGATGATCTGGCACCTGCACGATGGCCAAAAGCGGGCGCGGCTGTTGATTGCCGTGTCGAAATTCGGGCACTGCTTGAACGATCTTTTGCATCGCTACAACACGGGAGCGTTGCCGGTTGATATCCTTGCCGTGGTCTCCAATCACGAGGATCTGCGTAAATTGGTCGAATGGCACGGTATAAATTACCATCTTCTGCCGGTCACGGGGGCGAACCGGGGCGCGCAGGAACAGAAAATGCTCGATCTTGTGGATGAACGCGACATCGATCTCGTGGTTCTTGCACGGTATATGCAAGTTCTTTCGCCCGAGGCGTGTTCCGTGCTGCGGGGACGCTGCATCAATATTCACCATTCCTTTCTGCCCAGTTTCAAGGGGGCCAAACCCTATCACCAGGCGCACACCCGGGGTGTCAAGATCATTGGCGCCACGGCCCATTACGTCACGAGCGATCTTGACGAAGGCCCCATCATCGAGCAGGCCGTCGAGCGAGTCGATCATACCCACACGCCGGAAGATCTGGTGGCCCTCGGCGCGGATCTTGAAAATGTGGTCTTGGCGCGGGCCGTTCGCTATCATATCGAGCACAGGGTATTGTTGAATGGTCCCAAAACCGTTGTTTTCAGGTAAAGTAGTCTTTACCATAACGGATTGATCGCACGGGTTCTCCCGCGGGGAGGAAGGTGAAGACGGTGGCTGGTGACGGCAGAGAATTAGACCGGATTCATTTTTTTTCGAGTCTGGCTCAGCGAGAACGGGAGTTGATCTCCCGACATGGGAAATGGAAAAAATTCAATCCCGGCGAGCCGATTATTGACCGCCAGGCCGAGTCGCGGGACATCTATTTCGTCGTCACCGGGCGGGTGCGAATCATCATCTATTCCATGGGGGGGCGGGAGGTGGCTCTGGCCGATCTGGTGCCGGGGGAATATTTCGGCGAACTCGCGGCCATTGATGGGGCGCCCCGTTCGGCCAGCGTTATGGCGGTGGAGGCGACGGTGGTCATGGCCATGTCGCCCGAACAGTTCGTCCGCCTCATCAGCGAGCACCCGACGCTGGCCCTTGATGTCATGCGCCGACTGACCTCCATCGTGCGCCATGCCACAGATCGGATTATGGAACTGTCGACCCTTGGGGCCAACAACCGTGTCCATGCCGAGTTGCTCCGCCAGGCCCGCGCCGCTGGCAGGGACGACTCGGGAAAGGTGGTGCTGCGCGGCCCATTCCCGTTCACAGCGATATTGCGAGTCGCGTGAGCACGACCCGGGAAACCGTGGCCCGCGTTCTCAACGAACTCGCCCGCGGCCACATCATCCGGCGGGAACGGGATGCTCTGGTCGTGCTCGACTTGACGCGCCTGGAAGCTTTGGTTGAAGAAGTGCGTGGGGAATGATGCACGGAAAGACCTGGGAACACTTCGCTCATTTTGTACGGAGAAGTCTTGATGAGGACCGATCACGGCTGAAAGAGAGTGTTGACCTTGTTTTATGGCGCGTTTTCGGGCAGGGGATCCACTCAGGGCAGCGCGGTCTTTTCCTGAAACAGGAAATTTCACCCTTCTGTGATGATTATCACAGCACACGGCAACGATTTTTGAGAACATGGCCTCAATGGTACAGCACCTGGTGACGCCAACCCATCCCGAAAAGGTGGCACGGCATCCGGTATCGGAAACCAGGAGCTTACCAGTTGTCGGTATCCTCTTTTGAGTCCGGTTCTGGCCGGGCGAGGTTCACCCGTTTCAACGCTTGAAGGGCCGGCCCCACCAGAGAAGCGGCGGCGCGGCGCACGGCGCGAAAACCACGAGATCCAGACACCTCCCCGCGGTGAAGGGGGTGTCTTGAAGAGAAGCGTTAGGGATTTTGGTTCGTCCGCACGGCGCACCAAAAGACACTTCCCCGTGCGCTCCACACCCCTTATCGCAAGGCAGCAAACAAAACGGCGGACACGCACGGCGGCGTTCGTATTTCAAGATACGCCCTCAAGGAACCTTGATCGGTCACGATCAAGGCTCAAGGGCATTATTTGATCTTGGTCTCGCGAAAAACGACATGTTTGCGGGCAACGGGATCGTACTTGCGGAACTCCAGCTTTTTGGTGGTCTTGCGTGGATTTTTTTTGGCCACGTAGAAATAGCCGGTTCCCCCGGTGCTTTCGAGCTTGATCAGAACGGTCGCGGGTTTTGCCATGGTATTTTCCTGATGACGGTCACGGATTCAAAAAAGGTTCATCCGCGCGGTCCCCCCCGTCAAACGACGGAACGCGGAAACGGGCTTCTGCTTCTTATGCCGCGGGCTTGTGCCTTTCGTGCGGTTCGCCGATATGGGTGAGTAATGGGTCGGCAATCTGGTCCGTGCGTCCCTTGGCCGTGAAATAGGCGGAGGCGGTTTCATGGCGCACCTGCTCGATGTCTCCGTGCAACCGGCTTCCCACCTTATCAACCTTGGTGTCAAGGGCCGCCACGTCAGCTTCCAGCCTGATCTGTCCGGCTTTCATGTCGGCGATATCGGCTTCCAGTTTGGCCTGCCCGGCTTCCAGCTTGGCCTGCTTGATTTCCAGCCTGTCCTGTCCGGCTTTCAGATCGGCGATATCGGCTTTTATGGGGGCGAGTTCACGCTTTACGGAGGCGTCAAGGGCGATGATGGCTTCCAAAATCTCGCTCTTCTCGGTCTTGTCCATGACGAGGCCCCTCGCAGGTGACACAGGCGTTCAGCCTATCCGATCTGGCCACAGGGAGCAATGGCACAAATAAGACAAAAAGAAGTCATGACGGTTTGTCCGGAACAAGGCGAGCGAAGGGGGCATCGAGGAAGTGGACGGCCTTGCAGGGAATCTTGCGCGCAAGGCCCACCACATCCACGAGAAGATCACATGCAATAATATCCCCGGGACGAAGGGCCTGTCCCCCGATGGCAATCCTGGCCCCGCCGTGCGATACATCCTGCAAGGCAGCCACCATGCCCTTGATCGACACATATTATTCGCGTCCTTCGACGCGAAGATGACGTCTTTTGTTATGGTGCCCCATGGCTCTTTCCTTGACTTCGCGTTTTTTCGGGCCGTGTCCGTGCAGACACCACGCCCGCCTGGTTCACTCCTCGATGTGCTCCATTTCCTCGTCGGAGAAACCGAAGTGATGGCCAATTTCGTGGATCAGCACATGACGCACGACACGGGTCAAATCCTCGCCCATTTCGCACCAGTAATCAAGAATCGGGCGACGATAAAGAAAGATCATGTCGGGCTGGGCCGCAATGTCATTCACACTTTTATAAGGCAGGGACGTTCCCCGATAAAGCCCCAACAATTCAAAGGGATTTTCGAGATCCATTTCCTCCTCGGTCTCGGTATCGCAGAACTCCATGATCCGAATCACGACATCGCCCAGGTGGTGCAGCAACACATCGGGCAGGGTTGTGAATGCCTCGCGGGCAATCAGATCCAGATCAACCAGAGATGGAGGCGTGGTGAAACGCTGATGGCGAGCCATGATAGCCGTAATCCTTTCCGGCAGGCCTCTTGATGAACGCGCGCGGCGCGCCCATTCTTTGGTGACAAAACAAAAAACACTCAGACCCCTCAAGCGTCCGTCTCGACTGACGATCAGGGGCCGTCGCAACCGCGGCGGCGCGTCGCAAGGCGGATGCGCCAAAAAGGGCTGCGGGCCGATGGGGGGAAGCCCTGACCGGTCACGATCAAGGCTCAAAGATGTACGATAAACCAGGGAGAAATCCATGTCCGGGTTCTCATCATCAGGCAGGGTGCCGGATGCGGTTGTGCACAAGACGCTGGCCGATCTCACGGGCTGGACAAAGGCAGACAATTGCGCGGCTCTGTGCAAGACATTTGTTTTCAACGATTTCAACCAGGCATTCGGGTTCATGACCCGCGTTGCCCTGGCGGCGGAGAAGATGAACCATCATCCGGAATGGTGCAATGTTTACAACCGGGTTGACGTTGTTCTGACCACCCATGATGCCGGAGGCATCACCGAACGTGACCTCCATATGGCCCAGACCATGAATGCCCTTGCCGCGGCGCCCTGATCTCCGGTGAGTGTCGATCAGAACTGGTGTTCCTGGGGAGAACGTGCCCTGTGGGGTGTGACGGTCCCGCCGCTGACACCGGCCTCGGCGAAAGTGGCCATGCCGGTGTGGCAGGCGACCGCTCCCCGCAAAATTCCCAGCGCCAGCGCCGCGCCTGATGCCTCCCCAAGACGCAAGCCAAGGTCAAGGAGCGGGCGCTGGCCCAGCCGTTCGCACAAAACGCGGTGGGCCGGCTCGGCCGAAACATGGGCCACAACGCAGTGCTCCAGGGCGCCGGGGGTAAAAACCTCCAGCACGGCGGCGGCGGCAGTCGAGACATAACCGTCCAGCAGCACCGGCACCCGCTGCAAACGGGCCGCAACGATCGCTCCGGCCATGGCCGCCAACTCCCGCCCCCCAAGACGGCGCAAGCCCTCCACCGCATCATGCAGGGCCGGACGGTGCAAGGCGACGGCCTGCGCGACCCGTTTCGCCTTTTCCGCCCGCCGTTCCCCGTCCACGCCTGTTCCCGGGCCGGTCCAGGCCTCCGCCGTGCCGCCGAACAGACCATGACACAAGGCCGCCGCTGCCGTCGTGTTGGCGATGCCCATTTCGCCCACGCACAGGACATCGCAGCCCGGAGGCACCGCCGCCATGCCGGCGGCAAGGGCGCTTGCGCATTCGTCCTCCTCCAGGGCGGGCGCGCAGGTGAAATCGGCGGTCGGACGGTCAAGGGCAAGGGGATGAACCGACAGCGCGGCGCCAAAGACCCGGCATATCTGGTTGATGGCGGCGCCGCCCGCTTCGAAATTGGCCACCATCTGCGCCGTGACCGCCGCTGGATAGGCCGACACGCCCCGTGCCGCGATTCCATGGTTGCCGGCGAACACCACCACCGCCGGGTGGTCGAGGCGCGGCGGGTGATGCCCCTGCCAGGCGCACAACCACATCGTCAGCTCTTCCAGTCGGCCCAGGGCGCCGGGGGGTTTGGTCAAGGTTGGCTCACGCGCCATGGCCTTGGCCCGGGCCACGGAGTCAGGGCCGGGCAGGGTCTTGAGCAGGGTACGAAACGCATCCAGGGTGTGAAGGACGGGCACGATCGAATCTCCGGCGTGTGGTCAAAAAACGGGGCACGAAAGCAATCCCTTTGAGCCTTGATCGTGACTGTCACGCTTCAAGGGCCTGAACTCCAGGCTCTCTACGGCGCAGGGGCGGGAATCGACGGCGATGATTCGACCGGCCCCTGGGGAGGGGACAAACTTTTGACACGGACCACGTGACAGTCCCCGCCGGTGGCTTTCAGACGGCTGCATAAATCCCGGGCTTCGGTGATTTCAACCGGACCTCCCATCACCCGGTACATGACCTTCTCCCCCATGGGAAAGGGGTGGATCACCGGATTCAAAGTCCCGAGCGTATCGGCATATAAGCGTTGCTGCCGTTTCCATTCCACTCCTCCGGCGGTTTCGCTTCCAACCGTTGCCACCTGCACCAGGGCGGCGTTGACAAGGGCTGGTTCATCGGCTGGTTCATCCGGCGCCGCGTCCTTTACGGGCGATGGCGGGGTGACAAGGCCGGCGTGTTCCAGAAATGTAACGGCGGCGGCGGCTTGCGCATGGCCCTGCGTGGCCGCCTTGTGGAACCAGTGGACCGCCAGGGTGAAATTCTGCTCCAATCCCACCATCGCCGTTACCGTAGAGCACCCCCAGCTCGTACTGGGCCGGTGGCGTCTCCTTTCTCGGCCAGGGAAAGAAGCGGGCTGCTTGTGGGGCTGTCTGCGGGGAGAAGAGGAGGGGTTTGCGGTTCGGCGCCGGCGGCTCTGGCGCCAGCAAGAAGGAGAAAAAGCACGAGCAGCACAGACAAGCGATGACGTTTCATGACCGTTCCCAGTGACGACAGTCCTCCGACGAAGGCAAGGATATCATGAATCCTCTCCGTCGTTTTCCAGGAACCCGTGTTTTTTTGTTGCTCGGTTAGGAACGCGAATGCCTTCTGCCAACCATCCCCCCCGGGGCCGGTTGCCGCACCGGCTGTGGCGCCAAGGCACGGCCATCGGCCCCATACAGCAGGAAAGCCCGTTTCTGGAAGGCGGAAACCATCAGTTTGACCGCCTCGTTGAACAGGGCGCCCATGATTTTTTGCAGAACTTTCGAATGGACTTCAAAATCCACGTAGAAGTCGATCAGCGTTCCCCCGTCCTCCATACGCTCGAACACCCAATGGTTGTTCATGTACCGGAAGGGTCCTTCGGCATAGGCCACGTTGATCTTGTCTGGACGATACAACTCGACTCGCGAGGTGAATTTTTCCCGCACCATCTTGAAGCCGATCATCAGATCCGCAACGATCACATGTTCTTCCCGCTTGCGGATGCGGGCTGCCGTGCACCACGGCAGAAACTCCGGGTATTTCTCGATGTCCACCACCATGTCGAACAGTTGTTCCGGGGTATAAGGCATGGGCCGTTTTTCGGCGTGTGTGGGCATGGCGTCACATGGCTTCATGCCGTCGCAGCGCGGGCGGCGCGCAGGGCGGCGAAATCCCGGTCGGCATGATAGGACGAACGGGTCAACGGCGAGGCGGCCACCATCAGGAAGCCTTTGGCACGCGCCAGAGCGGCGTATTCGGTGAATTCTGCGGGTGTCACGTATCGATCCACGGCGGCATGTTTTTGTGATGGCTGAAGATACTGTCCGATCGTCAGAAAGTCTACACCCGCGGCACGCAGATCGTCCATGACCTGGGCGATCTCTCCCCGGCTTTCCCCCAGGCCGACCATCAGACCGGATTTTGTGAACAGATCCGGGTTGACGGTTTTGGCGCGATCCAAAAGACGCAGGCTGAGATAATACCGCGCTCCTGGACGGATGGAGGAATACAGGCGTGGGACCGTTTCCAGATTGTGGTTGAACACATCGGGACGGCTCTGCATCACGGCCAGACCGCCCCCAACCCTGTCGCGGAAGTCCGGCGTCAGAACCTCGATGGTGGTGGTGGAAGCGGCGGCGCGCACGGCATCGAGCACCATGACGAACTGGCTTGCCCCCCCATCCTCAAGATCGTCGCGGTCAACGGAAGTCACCACCACGTGCTGGAGACGCAAACGCTGCACGGCCTCGGCCACCGCGGCGGGTTCATGGGGATCAACGGCGCCGGGCCGGCCGGTGCGGACGTTGCAAAAGGCGCATGCGCGCGTGCACGTGTCCCCCAGAATCATGAAAACGGCGTGGCGTTGCCGCCAGCACTCGCCAATGTTGGGACAAGCGGCCGCCTCGCACACGGTGTGGAGATGCTTTTCGCGCATCATTCCCCGCACTTCGGCCACGACGCGGGAGGTGGGGGCTTTGACCCGAATCCAGGCCGGCTTTTGCAGCACGGGCGTATCGGGACGGCTCGGGTTGACTGTGTCACTCATGGGACAAGAGATGCGCCGAAAGCCGCCGGGGTTCAAGGTGGAAAAACATTTCCCGTCGCTTGAACCGTCCTCCATTCTTCCCGCACGGTTTCATCCGACTCGGCGGGAAGATGGCACGCGCGCAGGGCCGCGAACGGCGCGGGATCCAGCAGACGCGCAACGGCCCACACCGCCGCCCCCCGTACCAGGGCAGAAGAATCCTCGAGCCGCGCACGGACACACGGCATCAAATCCGGCAGGCCGCTGTTGCCGATGGCCATCAGCACGTTGCGCACCAGGCGGTCCCGGCCGATGCGGCGCACGGGCGATCCCCGGAAACGTTCGGCAAAGCCCGCACCGTCCAGGGCGGCCAGATCGGCAAGGGCTGGAGCGATCCGGTCGGGGTGCGGCTGGAACGCGGCTTCACGGGTTGGTGCGGCAAAGCGATTCCACGGACACACGGCAAGGCAGTCATCGCATCCGTAAATGCGGTTGCCCAGCATGGGCCGCAAGGCCCTGGGCACCGGTCCCTTGTGTTCGATGGTAAGATAGGAAATGCAGAGGCGGGCATCGATGTGCCCCTCCGCCGTCAGGGCGCCGGTCGGACACGCGGCGACGCAGCGGTGGCAGGAGCCACAGTGCGCCGGGTGCGGCGGATCGGGGGGCAGGACGAGGGAGGTCAGAATCTCCCCCAGAAACAGCCACGCGCCAAAGCGGCGCGAAACCAGATTGGTATGACGGCCCTGCCAGCCCACTCCCGCCATCTGGGCCAGCGGCTTTTCCAGAAGAGGCGCGGTATCGACAAACACCTTGAACTCTGCGGCAAAAGTGCCACGCATCCACTCCCCAAGTTCCTTCAGCCGGGACTGGAACACGTCATGGTAGTCTTTGTGCTGGGCATAAACGCTGATGGCGCCGCACCACGGTTCATTTCGGGCGGCACGGGGGGGAGCATAGCTCAGACCAAGGGCAATGACGCTTGCCGCCTCTGGCCATAGCTTACGCGGATCGTCGCGACGCTCCGCCGCCATCCAGGCCATGGTCCCGTGGCGTCCTTCGGCCAGAAAGGTCGCAAGGGCGCCGCGGGCGGAAGAGGGGATCTCGGCGCGGGCAAATCCCACCGCATCAAACCCAAGGGCGTATGCCTTTGTGCGGAGTGGCTCGCGGATCGTGACGGTCATGCCGACCGATGTTCATGCATACGTCACACCCCATGCACCCATCCGGTACAGAAAATCATCCGGCAGGGCATCAACCGGGTCAAGGCCAAAATCGTCCGGCACCACCGGCAAACCGGCCGCCTGCCACGCCTTCAGGCCGCCGCTCAGATTGTACACCACCCCTTCGCCCCGCTGGACCAGGACACGGGCAATGGCCTCCGAACGTTTGCCGATGCCACACACGACAACGAGGCGCCGGCCGGCTTTCCGCGGAAAGCCGGCCGCTTCAAATTCCGACATGGGGGACAACACGGCACCGGGAATGTGCGCCTCGGCCCATTCGTCGTCCTCCCGCACATCGACGAGGATCGCCTCTCCCCCCCGATGCCAGGCGAAGGCCACCACCGGATCGATTTCGATCACACCTGTGTCGAGGATCATGTGTTTCATCTCCTGCCGCGACAGGGCGCGCTTGTCCCCGTGTCATGGAGGTATTTAAACATATTCACCGATGAAATCAAGGAAAATTTCTAGAAGTATCTTTCTGCGCCGTATTTTTTTCATAAACACATATTGTATATGTATAACTGGGGGGACCAAAAAAACATCGTCATGCGCTTGACGCGGGCGGTAAAGAATCATACCTCCTCCAACGTAACCGAAAAGCGGCAGGTTCAATGGCGAAAGTGCCCATTCTTGAAATTCCGGACCCGCGCCTCAGACAAAAGGCCCTCCCTGTGGAAAGGGTTGATGCCGGAATCGCGCGGTTGATGGAAGACATGCTGGAAACGATGTATGCGGCGCCCGGCGTGGGCTTGGCGGCGCCGCAGGTTGGCGTCCTATCTCGCGTGCTGGTGGTTGACGTGGCCGCCGGAGACGACTCAAGCCCCGCTCCTTTGCGCATGGCCAATCCTGAAATTCTTTGGGCGTCAACCGAACGCACTTCTTACAAGGAAGGGTGTCTGTCACTGCCCGAACAGTATGCCGAAGTCACCCGGCCTTGCCAGGTTCGGGTGCGTTATCTGGACCAGCGCAACGCGGTTCGCGTGCTCGAGGCGGATGGTTTACTTGCAACCGTCCTCCAACATGAAATTGATCATCTGGAAGGGGTATTGTTCGTGGACCATGTGTCAAAGCTGAAACGGGATATGATCTTGCGTCGGCTGCAAAAGACGCGCCGTGTCCGCGAGAGCGCTTGAACGTGAAGGAACTTGAAAGGGAGGGGACGACATGACCAAAACATATCGCGTGGCCGGCATGACCTGCGGCGGCTGCGCCCGTTCGGTGGAAACCGCCATCCGCGCCGCCGGTCCCCGCGGCCCGGGTGACGGTTGATCTCGCGGGGGGGCGGGTTGCGGTTGACGTTGACACTGTGCTGGGGGATACGCCACGGGATACGGTGGTCGAAAAAGCCGTGACCGACGCCGGCTTTACCTACGGTGGGCCGATCTGATCACGTCTGATCACGGGAGGGTGGAGGAGGCGGCGCCTCCTCCACGGAGGGTGTCCCGGGTGTTTCCTTACGCGGTGCGCAGGATGGTTCTGCCGGCATAGTTGGCCGCGGCGGCCAGTTCCTGCTCGATCCGAATGAGCTGGTTGTATTTGGCAAGGCGGTCGGAACGTGACAGCGAGCCGGTCTTGATCTGGCCGCAGTTGGTGGCAACGGCGATGTCGGCGATGGTGGAATCCTCGGTCTCGCCCGAACGATGCGACAACACAGCGGTATAGCCGGCCTTGTGCGCCATCTCCACCGCTTCGAGGGTTTCGGACAGGGTGCCGATCTGGTTCACCTTGACAAGGATCGAATTGGCGATCCCGCGCTGAATGCCATCGGCCAGACGTTCTGGATTGGTGACGAACAGGTCATCGCCCACAAGCTGGATGCGCCCGCCCAGGGCCTCGGTCAACAGCTTCCAGCCGGTGAAATCGTCTTCGGCGCACCCGTCCTCGATGGAAATGATCGGGAAGCCGTTGACCAGATTTTCGAGATACTTGACCATGCCGGCGGCCTCCAGCACCTTGCCCTCGCCGCTCAGGTGATATTTGCCATCCTTGAACATTTCGGAAGAGGCCACATCAAGCGCGAGATAAATATCCTGTCCCGGCTTGTACCCGGCGGCACTGATGGCTTTCATGATGAAGGAACAGGCTTCCTCCGCCGATTTCAGGTTGGGGGCAAAGCCGCCCTCATCGCCGACGTTGGTGTTGTGACCGGCATCCTTCAGCTGTTTCTTCAACGCATGAAAAACCTCCGCCCCCATGCGAATGCCATCGGCCATGGTGGGGGCGTTGACGGGCATGATCATGAATTCCTGGATGTCGATCGGATTGTCGGCGTGCGCCCCGCCATTGATGATATTCATCATCGGCACCGGCAGGGTTTGCGAGAAGGCCCCGCCGATGTAGCGGTACAGCGGCAATCCGGCCTCCTCGGCGGCCGCCTTGGCCACGGCAAGGGACACCCCCAGGATGGCATTGGCCCCCAGGCGGCCCTTGTTGGACGTACCGTCCAGGTCGATCATGGTCTGATCGATGACAACCTGGTCTTCGGCATCCATGCCAGACAGGGCATCGAAAATCTCGCCATTGACGGCTTCGACGGCCTTCAGCACTCCTTTGCCGCCATAGCGTGATTTATCGTTGTCACGCAACTCGACAGCTTCATGGGCGCCGGTGGACGCGCCCGATGGAACCGCCGCGCGGCCCATGGCACCGGTTTCAAGAACCACGTCCACCTCGACGGTGGGATTGCCACGGGAATCAAGAATCTCGCGGGCGTGGATGTCGACGATAGCGGTCATAAGGTAAAACCCCCGTTTGTGAGTGACGTATCGGTTCAAAACGCATGCGTCCAGGAGGCAAAAGCCCCCTGCACGTTATTCTTTTTCAGCCCTGGGCAGAAGGATCTGTCCCTTCGCTTGCTGGCCCGACAGACGGCTCCTTGACCAGCCTGTCAAACGCGACCAGCATTTGTAACACCCGAGGCATCCGGCGCAAGGGAATCATGACAGGACCGTCGGAAGGCGCCTGATCCGGATCGGGATGGGTTTCGATAAACACCGCCGCCACCCCCACCGCCACGGCCGCCCGGGCAAGGTGAAAGGCAAATTCGCGCTGTCCTCCCGATGCCGCGCCCAGCCCGCCCGGCTGCTGCACGGAATGAGTCGCATCGAACACCACGGGGCACCCCGTGCGCGCCATGATGGGCAGCGATCGCATGTCGGCCACCAAGGTATTGTATCCAAAAGAGGCGCCCCGTTCGGTCAGCAGCACCGCCCCGTTGCCGGTCGAGTCCAGTTTCTCCACCACATTGACCATGTCCCACGGCGCCAGGAACTGGCCTTTCTTGACGTTGACGGCCCGCCCGGTCTGTGCCGCCGCCAGCAGAAGGTCGGTCTGCCGGCACAGGAAGGCCGGAATTTGCAATACATCGGCCACTTCCGCCACCGGGGCGCACTGGCTGGTTTCGTGCACATCGGTCAGCACGGGGCAGCCAACGGTTTCGGCCACCTCGGCCAGAATCGGCAAGGCCACCTTGAGCCCAAGGCCCCGGCGGCCGGTGATGGCGGTACGGTTGGCCTTGTCGAAGGAAGCCTTGAACACGAACGCTATTCCGACTCGCGCGCACAGTTCGCGCAAGGCCAAAGCGATTTCGATTCCTTGCGCACGGCTTTCCATCTGGCACGGCCCCCCGATCAGCGTCAGGGGCAGATCATTCCCCACAACGACGGGCGCCGTGCGGCAGGGACCTAAGGTGACATGGCGCGGGGGAATCATGGATGCGACGGACCTGTAAGCGGAAGCGCGGACGGGCAGAGCATAGATCCCTCCGCGGGGAAGGGCAAGCCCCCGGGCATGCCCTTGTTTGTTCTCTCCAGGCACCGGGCGGGCCCTTGGCTTGGCGGACGCTGGCGCGTCCCTGGGGCTTGGCGACGCTGGCGCTCCCCCCTGGGGGCCTCAGGGACCCCTTTCCCCTCCACAGACACAAGGAGTCTTTCCCTTCACCCGATTACCTTGAAGAAGCCCCAGGGCAATCGCATTTGGATGCGATTGCCCTCGTTGCATTGCCCTTTGCGTCCTTTTTCTTGAACGTCAGGCGTCCACGGCCCTTGGCTGAGCACAACGATGCTTTGCGAGATTTCATCACTGCCGAAGGCACTGGCCATCTCGAACGGTCCGGTTTTGGGGATGTGTTTCGCCGTTACCGCCGTCTCTTTTTTTTCACACGATATCAACGGCCACAGTCTGAATGAGGATCAGCCCATGTCGGCCATGTTCGACGTATCGTTTGCGGCCACGGTGGTACAGCCGTTTTTCTGACAATACAGGCCATACAGTGTTTCGATGATGGCGCTTGCCTCGTTGCCGGCCAGGGAATAATAAATGGTCTGCGCCGCGGGTGTTGGGACAGGGCAGACTGGCTCAACCCGATGAGTCGTTCCAACTCACCCACAGAACGTTCCTCATGCAACAATTGACAAAGAATCAACAAACGGTGTTCATTACTCATTGCTTTCAACAGAGCGCTGGCACGGCGAGCACTCTGTTGCAACTTTTCCAACTCCATAATAGCGTTTTCCATGATAAACCCATCTCGTCACTTTTTACACCATTAACGTTTGATATTGCAACAATTACAAGGTTCTCCCACACAGAAATTGCAAACGTGCTCTTTCCTCCCGCACGTTTCCCCCATGGCCTTATGAGTTCTTTTGCGTGAGCAGTACACGCTTTTTAATGTTCCTGGGATTCTCAAGATCCTACGGACGGATCCTGCTTTTCTCACAATGACTGGGAACGCTATGACCTTGCTCATACATCGGTGCGCGGACCCGACTTTCGGGGTTCGTCATTTGTTTTTCAGAACAATCACCGCACCCCGGGAAAGGAACGCCGCCTGATGCGCCGAAACCGTCGCGCCTCGATCGCACCTGCGGTCAGCGACAAAAGTGGCGGCAACAGCAAAAGGGTCAAGAGCACCGACAGGGACAATCCCCCCAGCACCACCATCGCCAAACCACGGTACACCTCGCCGCCCATGCCCGGAAAAACAACCAGTGGCAGCATCCCGAACAGAGTTGTCAGGGTTGTCATGAAGATGGGGCGCAGCCGACTTATGACGGCGGCCTCAATGGCATCGTTCACCGCCATGGCCTCGCCCCGCAGATGATGCAAAGTCTGATGGACAATCAGAATGGCATTGTTCACCACCGTGCCGATCAGGATCACGAATCCCAAAAGGGTCAGCATGTCAAGGGTTTGATGATGCCACAGATTAAGAACGGCAAGGCCCAGAACGGCCCCGGCCGTCGCCTGCGGCACCGTGATCAGAATGATGACGGGATAAAGGAAATCCTCATACAATATTACCATAAGAAGATATGAAACTGCAAGAGCAAGCAAAAATTGCCACATCATGGCCTCCCACGCTTCGGCCAGCATGCTGGCGGCGCCGGACAGATCCAGTGTCATGCCTGTGGGCACGCCTTCGGCCACCAGCCGGTCAATGACTTCCGTCTGTATCCTTTCGGTGGCTTGTTCTATCGATACGGACTGTGCCAGAGAGACATGCACGGCTATCGTGCGCCGTCGTTCAATGTGCCGGATCGTGGCAGGGCTGGCGACGGTCGTGAGAGCAGCCAGGGCGGAAACCGGCAGAATGCGGCCATTTTCCGTCACCACCGGCAGGGCGCCCAGATCCTCTGTCGAAACGACGGAACGATCCGGTCCGCGCAGGACCAAGTCCATCCGTTCTCCATTGACGGCGATTGTATCCACCAGCATGCCGTCATTGAAGGCATCCACCGTCTGCATCAGCATCTGCGCCGTCACCCCGGCGTCGGCAAGCCGCAAGGGGTCGGGCATGATGCGCACTTCCGGGGCGCTCAATTCCAGGGCCGAGCGGCGGGAAAGCTGGTAGCCTTCCGTGATCGGCAGGCGTTCATTGAAGATCCCTTCGGCGCGGTGGGCAACCTCCAGCACCTGTGCAAGATCAGGGCCGGAGACGTGAAGAGCAATTTGCCGCCCCACTCCGCCCATGCCATAAAACAGCGGCGGTTGCGCTGTGGCCCCCACGACCCCGGGTTCACGGTGCATCACCTCGGACATGACGGGGGCCAGATCCGCCGTTCGTTGCGCATCTACCGTCGTGCTTTCGATGTATATCCCTCTGGAAAACGTCCGCAGGAAAAAGGCCTTGATCTTGGGCGGCTGGTCGGGGGGGGCATCCGGGCCGGTTTCGCTGGCCCACAAGGGACGCAGAGCGTTTTCAACCCTGTCGGCGATGGCCGTAACGCTTTCCGTGTTATACCCCGTCGGCAGGCTGATAAAGGCCGACAACATGTTGTAACTGCCTTCCGGCAGATAGTCGAAGGGCGGCAAAAGAAACCGGCTGACCAGGACAAGAACCGCGGTCGTCGTTCCAACGACCGAAACGGCTCGCCATCGTGTTGCGGAAACACGACGGATAAAGCCGATGACAAAAGCGGTCACGAAGGTGGCACACCGTTGCGCCAACGCATCTCCCCATGCACGCGCGGGCCGCAGCCCTGTCGGAACGTCTCCCAGAAAACGATACGCCAGCGCTGGAATGACGGTGACCGCCACGACCAGGGACAACAGCACCGACACCGACAGCGCCACCGCGATGTCACGAAACGCCTGGCCGATTTCGAGATCCAAAGTGAGAACAGGGATAAACACCATGATCGTGGTCAGAGTCGATGCCAGAATGGCGCCCCAGACTTGGCAGGAGCCGATGTGGGCGGCCTCCTCCGGCGAATGTCCTTCCTGCCGCAGGCGAAAGATGTTCTCAAGAACCACGATGGCCGCGTCCACCACCATGCCAACGGCGAACGCCATCCCGGCAAGGGAAATGACATTCAAGCTCCGCCCCAGGACCGCCATGCCGATGAAGGCGCCGATGATCGAGATGGGAATGGACAAAACCACGACCAGAGTGGCCGGCAGCGAGCGCAAAAACAAAAACAGAACACCCCCCGCCAGCAGCCCGCCCATATAAATGTTCTGCACCACCATAGTGACGGCGCTGTTGACATAAAGGGTCTCGTCATAGGGCTGCGTCAGGACAAGACCCTCCTGTTTCAGGACGTTTCTGTTCAAATCCGCCATCACGGCCCGCAGACCGCGCATGATTTCGATTACATTGGTGCCCCCTTCACGCATGACATACAAACTGATGGCCGGCTGCCCCAGATAGCGGGCGATGGTATGACTGTCCTTGTAAGCAAAGCCGATCTCCATGGCCACATCGCCCACCGTCACACGGCCCATGCGGCCGGTGTTCTCGTCAACGCCCCGCAACAGCACGGCCTTCACCCGTTCCGGAGTCACCAGTTCACTGGCCATCCGCACCGTGTAGAAGCGCTTGCCTTCGTCGATTTCTCCCATGGTGGCGGCGATGTTGGCGTCCCGCAGGGCCTCCACGACCCGAGGGATGGTCAGGTGATACCGTGAAAGTGCCGTCGGATCGATCACAACCCGCAACTCACGTGACCGTCCGCCATGTTTGTCGATAGTTGCAACGCCCGGCACGCGCGCCAATCGTTCCGCCACGACTTTTTCTATGAAGTCGCCATGAAAATCTATCGGCTCGTCGTTGCCCGGCAAACGGGAAACAACGAACAATGTGACCGGATCCTCGTCGCTGCTTGACAGGCTGACCTGGGGTTGTTTTGCCTCCTTCGGAGTGCTGTTGTTCTGGTTCAGCCGGTTGGTCACCAGGGACAGGGCATTGTTCGTGTCGGTTCCGGGGAAAAATTCAATCTCGATCTGGCTCATGCCCCGCTGGGCCGAACCGGACAGATGACGCATTCCCTTAAGACCATTCAAGACTTCTTCCTGAGGGATGAGGATCTCCCGTTCGACTTCGAGCGGCGAGGCGCCGGGCCAGCGTGTGGCCACGGTGATGACGGTCCCGCGGATATCCGGTGTCAACTGGACGGGCATGCGCCACAGCCCGACTCCTCCGAACAGAATCACCATGACCACCACCGCCAGAACGGCAACGGGATGAGTCATGGAACGCTGGACCAGATTCATGTCCTTCGGACCTTCACCGTTTACGACCGCCGCTCCGACGCGCCAAGGCCCGTTGCGGCATCATCGGTGGGAAGACGCACGGTCTGTCCCGATTGCAAGCGTTCGTTGCCTCGAACGACCACCTTCTCACCCGCCTCAAGGCCGCTTTCCACCACGAAGCGGCCTTTGACGCTTTGGCCAAGTCGCACCGATCGCATCCGGGCAACGCGCTCCTCGACCACGAAGACGACGGCCTGATTGTCACGATAAATGACGGCATCCTTGGAAACAGTGGGTCTTTTTTCCCTTCCCCCCGTTTCCAGAAACACCGTCACGCTTTCATTGGCGGCCAGCATCAAAGGGCCGCTGTCCGCAGGACCGGTGAAGGCGAAACGGACGAGCCGGGTCCGGGTTTTGGGATCTTCATCGGGAACGACCGCCCGCACGGTGGCCGGAAGAGTCAGGCCAGAGGTGGTTTTGACCGTGACCCCGGTTCCCGGTGTCAGGACGATTCCCCGCTCCACCGTGACCTCTGCTTCCACTTCCAGGGCCTGGTCATTGACGAGATCGACCACATCCGCCCCCGTTGCGATATAGAATCCCACCACGACGGGACGTTTGCGCACGACCCCCGGATAGGGCGCCCTGATTTCGGCCTTGGCGCGTTCGATCTCGGCAAGATGCACCTCCACAGTCCCCTGTTCAAGGGCGGCCCGTGCCGCTTCGGTGGCGGCCCGCATCTGCGCCACTTCCCCCGCCTTGTCTTCGTATTTGGCGAGCGGAAAGGCCGCCGACGGACGCAGTTTTTCCAAGCGCTTCAATTCCGTTTCGGTCCTGCGCAAGGTGGCTTCGGCTTTCGCCCCCTGCGCCCGCCGTTCGGCCACGGTCGCCATCGCGCCGTGCTGGCGCCACGTCAACGTCCGTGTGTCGAGACGTGCCAGAAGCTGTCCCTTCGTAACCCGGTCTCCCACTTCCACGGCCACATGAACGACCACGCCTTGCGTTTCCGCGGCCACGACGCCGGCCTGCAACGACACCACCCGCCCGATCACCGGCACGCTCTGAAGAGACACTTCAAGAACAACGGGATCGACATCAACCAGAGGCGGCTGCCCGGCAGGAGCCGTAACGCTTTCCCCGCTCGGCGTCACAACCCACACCATAACGGTGAAAGCAAACGCGATCCGTCTCACTCCAGCCCCAAAACGCCTCAACATCACCCCTCGCCAGATCTTAGCATCGCACGAAAAATCCCTTTTGCGGCATGCCAAAGGTCGAAAACGTTTTTGTGCTCAAGATATAAACCATAAAAGACATGCACTATTGTATATTAAATCAGCACACCAGATAAACAAAATTAAGGTGCACTGGCACAGCAGGGCCATCCGGCGCGCCCCTGTCCCTTCATAGCAAAAACCCTCTTCCGTGAACGTGAAAGGTGGTAAGAAAGGGGTTCAAGGAACAGGCTCCCCCTGACCCTGTCATCCCCACGGAACGCCCGGGCGAGACATGGAATGGTTGAAATATTCCAGAGAAACCATGCCAAATGAACGCACGGCCGGTGCTGTTCTTTCCATTGACCTTGCGGCCATTGCGGCCAACTGGAGACAGTTGGCCGCCCTGTGTGGCGGCGCGCGGCGGTGTGCCGCCGTGGTCAAGGCCGACGCTTATGGGCTGGGCGCCCTTCAGGTGGCCCCTGCGTTGTGGGACGCGGGGGGGCGGGTGTTCTTCGTCGCGCATCTGGAGGAAGGATTGACGTTGCGGCGCGTGCTGCCACCCGTGGCCACCATCGCCGTTTTCAACGGTCCCCTCGCGGGGACGGAGGCCGATTTCACCGCCCATGACCTGATTCCGGTTTTGAACTGCCCTGATCAGATCGCCCGCTGGTCCGCCCATGCCCGCGCCCATGCCGTTCATCCGCTGCCGGCCCTGGTGCACATCGATACCGGCATGAACCGGCTGGGACTGACGGAACGCGAAACCCGGGATCTCCAGGATCGGCCCGGGTCTTTGGATGGGATCGCCGTTCGGGGACTTTTGAGCCATCTGGCCTGCGCCGACATCCCCGCCCACCCCTTGAACGAGACCCAGGCGAAGGCCTTCGCCGCCGTCAGGGGTCTGTTTCCGGGGCTGCCGACCAGCCTTGCCAATTCGTCCGGCATTTTTCTGGGAACCCGCTGGCATGGAGATCTGGTCCGGCCCGGGGCCGCCCTGTATGGCCTCAACCCGACACCGCATCAGCCCAATCCCATGCGGCCGGTGGTGCATCTTCAGGGCCGCATTCTTCAAGTCCGCGACGTTGACTCGCCCAAGACCGTTGGCTATGGTGCAACGTACAGGGTTGTCGGGAAAGGACGCATCGCTACCGTCGCAGTCGGCTATGCGGACGGTTTTTTGCGGGCGCTTGGCAATCGGGGGAGCGGACGGATCGGAAACGTGCGGGTGCCGGTGGTCGGGCGGGTCTCTATGGATCTCGTCACTTTCGATGTTTCGGCGGCGCCGGAGGTGCAGCCGGGGGATTTGATCGAGCTGATCGGTCCGGGTCACACCGTGGACGATCTTGCCGCCGAGGCGGGAACCATCGGCTATGAAATCCTGACTGCGCTGGGCCGTCGGTATTGCCGTTCGTACAGGGATTTCAAGGCGGAAGCATGAAGACAGGACGGGTGCGGGTGCTGGATTTCCTGGCTTTGATCGGACGTGTTTTCCTGACTTTTCTTCAGCACACGGGGCGGTTGACGCTGTTCGTTCTGTGGGGGGTTGTCCATTGTGTGCGACCTCCGTTCTATCCTCGTCTGCTTTTACGGCAGATGATCGAGATCGGGTATTACTCTCTGCCTGTGGTGGGATTGACGACCATCTTTTCCGGCATGGTGCTGGCATTGCAAAGCCACACGGGTTTTGCCCGCTTTTCAGCCGAGGGGGCCGTTGCGACGGTGGTGGTCATCTCCATCACCCGCGAGCTGGGGCCGGTGCTGGCGGGGTTGATGGTGGCCGGACGGATCGGTGCCTCCATGGCGGCCGAACTTGGCACTATGCGGGTGACCGAACAGATCGACGCCCTGGTCACCCTCTCCACCCATCCGGCCCGGTATCTTTTGGTGCCGCGCCTTTTGGCATCGACCGTGATGCTGCCGTTTCTGGTGGTCGTTGGCAACATCATCGGTGTTTTCGGAGGGTATATGGTTGGCATTTACAAGCTGGATTTCAACCCCAGCACCTATATCAGCCGGACGTGGGAATTTCTCGAACCCCTCGATGTCATCTCGGGCCTGGTGAAGGCGGCCATTTTTGGTTTCATTATCGCCGCCATGGGCTGTTATCACGGATACCATTCCAAAGGGGGTGCCCAGGGCGTTGGGGCGGCCACGACCAATGCCGTCGTTTCGGCCTCGATTCTGATTCTGATCTTCAATTACATCATCACGGAACTGTTTTTTGCCCGATGAGGATCGCGGGGGAAAGACCACACCTTCCCTCCACTCCCTTCGATTCCTGTACAATAGAGGCCCGTCATGCGTTTTCCCAAGATCGAGATCAAAGGCCTGCGCAAGACCTTCGGCCCCAAGGTGGTGCTGGAGGGAATCGACCTGCGCATTGAGGCCGGGGAATCCGTTGTGGTGATCGGCGGTTCGGGGACCGGCAAGTCTGTCATGCTGAAATGTCTTCTGGGCCTGCTCCCGCCCGATGCCGGCTCCATCATGGTGGACGGGGAGGAGGTCATCGGTCTGCCGGCCCGCGCGCGTGACCGTGTGAACCGCAAATTCGGCATGCTGTTCCAAAGCGCCGCCTTGTTCGACAGCCTGCCAGTGTGGGAGAACATCGCCTTCGGCCTGATCCAGGGACAGCACATGAACCGGCGCGCGGCGCGCAAAACGGCGCTGGAACGCATGGCCCAGGTGGGGCTTTCCGCCGATGTGGCCGAGTTGTCCCCCGCCGAACTGTCGGGGGGCATGCAAAAGCGGGTTGGCCTTGCCCGGGCCATCGCCGCGACGCCGGAGATCATTCTGTTCGACGAACCCACCACCGGTCTTGATCCCATCATGGCCGATGTCATCAACACCCTGATCGTCAAGTGCGTGAAGGAGGTGGGGGCGACGGCTCTTTCCATTACCCACGACATGGCCTCCGCCCGCAAGATCGCCGACCGGATCGCCATGCTGCACAAGGGCCGGCTGGTCTGGGTTGGCCCCGCCGCGATGGTCACCCGTTCCGGCAACCCTTATGTGGACCAGTTCGTCCACGGCCGCGCCGACGGCCCCATCACCATGGACGCGCAACACTGAATGCACTCTCAAGGGAGAATGGAGGCATGACATATTATAACGTCATTATAGGCTGCTTCGATGGAAGTGGAACTTCCATTGTGTTTAAAACACGAGTTTGCCTGCCCAAGGACATTCCGCCGAACTTGCGGGATCAGTCGCCTGTCAACGGCGATTTGAAGGCGCTTTGCATGAGTATCCCTACTGTTTTCACATCGGAAATAGCTCGCGACTATGTTCCAATGGCTCACATTGGCTGGATCACAAACATCCTACCTGAAGGAAAAGATATTCGAGTTGAATACCGTCTTGCATCTGCAATAGGTCCGTTTCCGGCAGATCGCGTAGAGGATGCATTGGGGCTAAAAAATAACCCTAGTCTGAAAAGTGGCTGGGGTGATATGCAGCGCAGCCATTGGAGAATCGAGCAGGGAGACGTTTTTGAGAGATTTTTCAAGGCAGGTCTCTTTGAGACAGTGCGGCCAACCGTTTTCAAGGTGCTGCCTGACCATCTATCAGTTTAGCGCAATGGGTTGTTGACGGCACGAATCTGCGTGTGATTCAAGGGGTCTGGCTTTGATGGAAGGGGGACTCAAATCG
>WOUV01000056.1 GCA_009773045.1 Rhodospirillaceae bacterium
CGGCGGCAAGGCCTGGAGCTTGAAAGACTGTGCCAGCGATCCCATCGGAATGAAGATGCCAAGGACCATGATGACAGCGGTCATCACCAAAAGCGGCGTGGCCGCGCGGCTTTGGATGAACGGCACCTTGGGCGTGCGGACCATATGCACGATCAATGTCTGGGTCAACAGACCAACGACGAACCAACCGGACTGAAACAACGTCTGCTCTTCCAGAGTATCGGCGCCGAACACGAACCACATCATCGCATAGGTGAGAAGGTCAAAGATCAAGCTGATCGGCCCAAAGAAGATCATGAAACGCCCGATGTCGCCCGGCTGCCAACGCTGCGGCCGCTTCAGCAACTCGTGATCCACGTTGTCGAACGGAATGGCAATCTGCGAGATATCATACAAAAGGTTCTGCACCAACAGATGCATCGGCAGCATCGGCAGGAACGGAATGAAGGCGCTGGCCACCAGCACCGAGAACACGTTGCCGAAGTTCGAGCTGGCCGTCATCTTGATGTACTTGAGCATGTTGGCAAAGGTGCGGCGGCCTTCCAGAACGCCTTCCTCCAGGACCATTAGGCTTTTTTCCAGCAGAATGATGTCGGCGGCCTCCTTGGCGACATCCACCGCCGTGTCCACCGAAATGCCGATGTCGGCCGCGCGCAGCGCCGGGGCATCGTTGATGCCGTCCCCCATGAAGCCGATCACATGCCCGTTGGCCTTCAGCAGTCGCACGATGCGTTCCTTGTGCGAGGGGGTGAGCCTCGCGAACACGGTGTGGCTTTCCACGGCTTTGGCCAACACCGCATCGCTCATGTGTTCGATGTCGTTGCCGAGCAGCACGCCCTGTTGTTCCAGTCGCACTTCACGGCAAATCTTGGCCGTGACCAGCTCGTTGTCGCCGGTCAACACCTTGACCGTCACGCCATGCGCGGCCAACGCCTTGAGCGCCGGTGCGGTGGATTCTTTTGGCGGATCAAGGAAAGCGACAGAGCCGACCAACACCAGTTCACGTTCGTCGGCCACGCCATAGGTTTCTTGCGTCGGCGGCAATTCTCTTGCGGCCACGGCCACGACGCGCAAGCCTTCTTCATTGAGATCGGCCGTCATGGCCCGGATGCGCGCCAGCAGTTCGGGCGTCAGCGGCTCCACGAGCGTGCCGTGGCGTACCTGTGTGCAGACGGAAAGAATTTCCTCGACCGCGCCCTTGGTGATGAGCAGATGGTGTTCATCGTGCTCGGCCACCACCACCGACATGCGGCGGCGGGTGAAGTCGAACGGAATCTCATCAACCTTGCGGAAGGCCGTGGCGACTTCCAGTTCTCTGTGCACCTCGACATGCTCCAACACGGCCACGTCGAGCAGATTCTTCAGCCCGGTCTGGTAGTAGCTGTTGAGGTAGGCCATTTCCAGCACGTCGTCGGACTCCTCGCCCCAGACATTGACGTGCCGCGCCAGAAAAATCCTGTCTTGCGTCAGTGTGCCGGTTTTGTCGGTGCACAAAACGTCCATGGCACCGAAGTTCTGGATCGCATCCAGCCGCTTGACGATGACCTTCTTGCGCGACAGGAACACCGCGCCCTTGGCCAAGGTCGCGGTGACGATCATCGGCAGCATCTCGGGCGTCAGGCCCACGGCGATGGCCAGCGCGAACAGCAGGGCCTCCATCCAATCGTGTTTGGTCATGCCGTTGATCAACAAGACCAGCGGGGCCATCACGAACATGAAACGGATCAGCAGCCAGCTGACCGTGTTCACGCCCGACTGAAACGAGGTCGATACACGTTCCGTCGCGGTCACACGCAGGGCCAGCGCGCCGAAATAGGTGCCGTTACCAGTGTCGAGCACGACGGCCGTGGCCGAACCGGACACGACGTTGGTGCCCATGAACACGATGTTGTCCAATTCCAGCGGGTTGATCGCACGGGTGTCGCGCTGGATGGCGAACTTCTCCACCGGCATCGACTCGCCAGTCATGGCCGCCTGCGAGACGAACAAATCCTTGGCGGAAAGCACACGACAATCGGCCGGGATCATGTCGCCAGCCGAAAGCACGATGACATCACCGGGCACCAAAAGTTTGATGGGCAGCTCGATGCGCCGCGCCGCCTTGACAGGCGGGGGGGGGGGGGGGACCTCCGGCGTGGCAGCCCTGGACACGTCGCGACGCATCACGGTGGCCGTGTTGCTGACCATCGCCTTGAGGGCGTCGGCGGCCCTGTTGGACTTGGCCTCCTGCCAGAAGCGCAGCAGGATTGAGAGCACCACCATGGCGCCGATCACGAGGGTCGCCTTGATGTCTTCGGTCAACCAGGAGATGACGGCGAGCAGGGTCAGGAGCAGATTGAACGGATTCTTGTAGCAGTGCCATAGGTGCCTCCACCACGGCAGCGGCTTTTCGTGTTCGACCTCGTTCAGGCCAACGCGCGCGCGGATGGTCTCGGCCTGTGCTTCGGACAGGCCGTCACCGTGGCTGTGGAGCTGTTCGAGCACGTCATGGACATCGCGGGTGGCGGCGCTGAGCACGGTTCTGGTGAGGCTGGCGGGCACCTCGCGGTTGACACCGGCCTGGGCCACGGTGTCAAGCAGCGTCAAACGGCGGAAATGCCGGGTGCGCAGGAACCCTGCGAAAAATTCTTTCAACAGTCTCCGATTCATTCTATGGCCGCTTCAAGGGTTTGAACCGGACACTGTGCGGCTGGTCGGCGGCAATGCCCAGGCGGCTTTTACGATCGGTTTCATAATCGGCATAGTTGCCTTCGAACCACACCACCTGACTGTCGCCCTCAAAGGCCAGGATGTGGGTGGCGATGCGGTCAAGAAACCAGCGATCGTGCGAAATCACCACCGCGCAGCCGGGAAAATCCACCAGCGCCTGTTCAAGGGCGCGCAGGGTATCGATATCGAGATCATTGGTAGGCTCGTCCAACAGAATGACGTTGGCGCCGCTTTTCAGCACCTTGGCAAGATGCACGCGGTTGCGTTCGCCGCCGGAAAGCTGCCCCATCTTCTTTTGCTGGTCCGGCCCGCGGAAATTGAACTGCCCGACGTAAGCGCGGGAGAGGATTTTACGCCCCCCCAGATCGATTTCATCCTGGCCGCCGGCGATTTCCTGCCACACCGTGTTCTCGGGCTTCAACGTGGCCCGGGACTGGTCCACATAGCCAAGCCGCACCGTCTCGCCGATGCGCAAGGTTCCATCGTCGGGCTGCTCCTGAGCGGAGATCAGACGAAACAGCGTGGTCTTGCCGGTGCCATTAGCGCCAATGACGCCAACGATGCCCCCCGGCGGCAACCGGAAGGACAGATTTTCGAACAACAGCCGGTCGCCATAGCCTTTGGTAAGATTTTCGGCCTCGATCACCATGTCTCCCAACCGCTCCCCCGGCGGAATGAGAATCTGGGTGCTGTCGAGGGAACGCTGCTTGGCGTCGGCCACCAGGGTTTCAAAGGCGGTGATGCGGGCTTTGTTTTTGGCCTGACGGGCACGGGGACTTTGACGAATCCATTCCAGTTCCTGGGCGATGGTCCGCTGCCGGGCCTTGTCTTCGCGCGATTCCTGTTCCAGACGTTTCTGCTTTTGCCCCAGCCACGATGAATAATTGCCCTCATACGGAATGCCCCGTCCCCGGTCCAGTTCCAGAATCCAGCCGGTCACGTTGTCAAGGAAGTAACGGTCATGGGTCACCACCACCACCGTTCCCGCGTAATTCTTGAGGAAATGTTCGAGCCACGCCACCGACTCGGCATCCAGGTGGTTCGTCGGTTCATCGAGCAGCAGCATATCGGGGTGGGACAGCAAAAGCTGGCACAAGGCCACCCGGCGCCGTTCCCCCCCCGACAGGCGGCTGACAACGGCATCACCGGACGGGCAGCGGAGGGCATCCATGGCGATGTCCACCTGGCGCTGGAGATCCCAGCCGTTGGCGGCATCGATCTTTTCCTGGATGTCGGCCTGTTCGGTGATGAGGGCATCCATTTGCGTATCGCTCAAGGGATCGGCGAAGCGGGCGCTGACGGCTTCGAACCGATCCAGCAGCGTTTTGACCGGCGCCACGCCCTCCATGACATTGCCCAGCACATCCCGGGCGGGATCGAGGGCCGGCTCCTGCGGCAGATAGCCCACGCGCGCGCCGTCTGCCGACCAGGCCTCGCCACCGAAGTCATGATCAAGGCCGGCCATGATTTTCAGAAGCGTGGACTTGCCGGCCCCGTTCACCCCCAGAACCCCGATCTTGGCCCCGGGCAGGAACGACAACGACAAGCTCTTCAGGATTTCCCGCCCGCCGGGGAAAATCCGGACCAGGTTTTTCATGACATAGATATACTGATAGGCGGCCATGGATTCATTCCCCGACTGTGACAGGCGCTGCTCCTTGTAGCGCAAAGGTGTCGTTTGTGCCTATCGGAATCAAGAAGAGACAAAACAGGCTGGGACACTCCGCCTTTGGATGGGATCGCGATGGCGCGGATGAGGATCGTGGGCGGGATCGGCTTCCATGCGGAGCATGGCCGGCCGGTAGATCATCTATGAGTTAAGAATCAGCGCGGCAGGCTCGACCACAAAGAAACCATCACGGGGATTTCTGGCGGTGGCCGTGGGCGATGCGGTTCAGGCACTCGGCTTCACTGATTCGGTGTTCCCTGGCGTTCAGGGATCGCACCTGCACATAGGAAACCCGTTTCTGGTTCCTGTCCTCATAAAGAAATAAATCCGCCACGCAGTTGAAACCGGATACTGCCAGACCTCGGCCGGCGGATCACGCCGCAATAAACCGGGTTCTCCCAGCAGGGCACGCACGCTTTTATCTTCCAGACCATGCACATGCAAAGCGGCGACAGGGGTCTTTTCCATGTGGACCAGGGATTCGTCCATCGCGGAGACTGGCATCGCGGAGACTGATCTTGCGAAAACCGGGGGCGGAGCCGGCACCGGCAAGACGTCGGCGGAACTTTCCGTCATCACAGGGAGTGACTTTTCTTCCGGTATTCCGAACAGGGTTGGCGCCCGGGCGACGGTTTCGACGACGGCTTCGACGACGGCTTCTTCCCTGTTTACATCCTCCAAGGGCAACACCAAAGGCTTTTCTTCCTCCCGCGGCGTTTCTTGTCCCACGGCAACCGTGTCCCGGGACGATATCGTGTGGGACGGGGGAATCGTGTGGGACGAGGGACGCTTGCGCGGTCCGATCGCACAGGCCGCCACCATGGCGCATAACGCCACCACTCCGGTCAGATGGACCAACCGTCTCCCTGAAAAGCCGCGATCCGATCCAACCATTCTTGATTCCCGTCGCTAAAATTCCCGTCACCAACGCTTCGCCGCTCAGGAGGCCGGATCCGCCACAACCGACCCCGTGACGTGAGGAGGAGTCAGTTGAGGCACCCGGTTTTCTTCGGCAGTGGCATCCGTGGTAAGGACTTCAATCGTCCCCCGGATCTCCCCTCCCAGTTCAACGATGATGCGCGCATAGCGTATCGTGCCGCGCACTTGGCCGCTGCTGCGGACAATAAGCTTGCGACGAACGGTCAACGCGCCATCGAACAGCCCGCTGATGTCGGCATCGTCCACTTCGGCACTGCCGCGGAAAACACCCGTCTGGGCGACCTCGATGGCGCCGGCATCGGTCAGATCGGCGGCCACCTTGCCTTCCACCACCAGCCGGTCGCACGCGGTAATCTCGCCGGCAAGTTCGATATCACGACCAACGATCAGCTTTTTGCCTTCGTGGGAATCGGGCATACGATCATGACGCCGAGTCGCTCCCGGCACATCCACCATGCCCCGACGGGAAATTTCGGCACGCGGTTGCAGGACCGGATACCGCTTGCCAGCATGGGGTTTCACGGGCGGGGCCAATTCATCGTCCACGTCCACTCCGGAGACACTGGGCGGGGAGGCGACAGGTATTTTCAGATCATCATCTTTTTTGCGTCGGAACATGTTTTGTGCATCCTTATACCGTGCCACCGGAAGGGACGTCCTGTTTTGTGCCGGAGAGCGCCCTTCCACCCCACCCTCCCGTGCGCCGCCGTGTGCCTTCAAATACATGGACCATGAAAGCCGCGGCACAGAGGGGAGCGAAGACATTTACCACCGGAATGGCCAGCATTCCGGTAATCACGCCCCCCGCCATCCACCATGATCTTCTTTTCTCGACCCACAACGCCCTTCCTTCGACCGCCATCAACCGGCGGGCGGCAACCAGTTCATAATATTCTCGCCCCAGAAGATACCCGTTCAGGACGAAGAAAACCACCAGATTGATGACCGGCGCCATCACATAGACCGGCAGCACCAGAACATTGAGGGCGATCAGGATGGCGGCATAACGCATCCCCTCCCACACCATACCACCCAAAGGTTGACGACGCACCGGCGGCAGGTCAGGGTAATGGCGGGCCTCCACGGCCTCGGCGACCTCTTCAAGAAAAAAGCCAATAATCGTACTGACAAGGGCCGGAAAAAACAAGAGGCTTACGGCCAGGATCGCCCCTGCGCCCAAAAGATCCACCAGGATTTCCAGCCATCCGATCGACATCCAGGTGATCGATGTCAGCAGCCACGACACCCCCATCCACGCCACGCCATAAACGGCCACGGCAAGGCCCACGCTACGCAGCATGACACGGCGCAAACGGGCATCGGTTATCATCTGCACGATGGCTTTGAACAAGGCCCCGATCCACATCATTCCCCCCGATGATCAGTGTGAACAGTGGTTGGTTGGTGACAGTCCGCTCTCCGCCAGCGCCACATGGGCCGGCGTTCCGACATGAAACCAGGCGCCGTCGTGGACAAGGGCCTTGAGCCGCCCTGCCCTGCCGGCCCGATCGTAAAGGACGTTCAAACTGAAAGCCCCTGCCGGCGCGCCCGCGAACAGCCGGGGATGGAGGATTTGCACCCCCCCGAACACATAAGGCGCCGTCGTTCCTGCCGCGCGTCGCTCCGGCCGGCCGGCTGGCCCGGCCGGCGCCAGATGGAAGTCGCCCTCTCCGTCATAGCCATGGGCGGCCCCGACGGCAACCAGCAGCAGCAAGGCATCCATTGTCCCCTCGTCCCACACCGCGGCCAGGCGATGCAAGGCCGGCTCCGGCCCGTCACGCCACAAGGCATCGGCATTGGCCACAAAAAAGGGTTCCTCCCCCAACAGCGGCAGGGCCTTGGCCACACCCCCGCCCGTTTCCAGAAGCTGGGCGGTTTCATCGGAAAACACGAGCCGGGGCCGGGTACGCTCTGCAAGATGCTCCCGCAACAATGGCGCCCAGTGATGCAGATTGACCACGCAGCACCCAACCCCCGCTTCGGCCAGGCGATCCAGGGCATGGTCGATCAGGGCACGGCCCGCGACCCGCACCATTGGTTTTGGCAGGACATCGGTCAGGGGCCCCATGCGCCGTCCCAGACCCGCCGCCAGCACCATGCCGCACGTCGGGATTTTCTTTTCCAGAGTCATGGCCGTGTCCCGGGACGGGGAAAAGCCGGAGCGCATCGCCACACGGACGGAACATGGTGGTCGAACCACGCCGCCACCGCCGCCAGGGCCGGATGGCGGCAGGCTCGTTCCAGCAAGCCCCACACCCGCGGAATGTGGTGCAGATAGGCGCTTTTGCCATCGCGCACACACAGCCGGGTGAACACGCCGACGACCCGGGTATGGCGCTGGGCCGCCAGCACCGCCCACGAAGCGGCAAAGGCTTCCCTGTCAAGGTCAGGAAAAGCGTCCAGGTAGTGACGGGTCAGGGCGGTCACGAGGGACGGGGCCATATCCCGACGGGCATCCTCCAGAAGGGACATCAGGTCATAGGTCACGGGAGCCACCACGGCATCCTGGAAATCCAGCAGGCCGCACGCCCGCACCCCCGGACGATCCTCAAGCACCATGAGATTATCGACGTGAAAATCACGCAGAACCAATGTATTGGGAACAGACAATTCAGATGCCGTCTTAAGTGCGTTACGCCAAGCGTCATCATAGGCGGCACGGGCGGCGGCACTGACCGGCATCGGCAAACCGCTGACAGCGGGCAGATGCCACTCCGGCAGGAAACCCGCCTCGGCCAGCAGACGATCACGATCGTAAAGCGGCGTCTCGGGTGGAATCGCCCGGGCCGGCGGGCAACGATGCAGGGCGATCAGAACATCCACCGCCCGCTGATATAAGGTTTTTTCGTCACTCCCGGCGGCCAGAAGGCGGGTATAGGTTTCATCCCCCAGATCCTCCAACAGCAAAAACCCGTCCGCTTCCTCCATCGCCAACACCGTTGGCACACTGAACCCCAGCCTGTCGAGGTGACGGGCGAGGCGCACGAAAGGGCGAACATCTTCGTGCGGCGGCGGAGCATCCATCAGCACCGCCCGCGCGCCGCCGGCGGCGCTCAGGCGTTCATAGCGGCGAAACGAGGCGTCCCCGGCCAAGGGGCGACGTTCCGCCCTTTCCCAGCCATGGGCAGCGAGGAAACGGCGCATCGCCGCCGCGCGCGTTTCGGGTTGTGTCGTCATGCCTGTTGGTCGTCCTTTTTATTCACCGCGATCTTTTCCGCCACCATCGCCCGGGCGATGGAATCCAGATGCGCGATCCACCGGCCGTGGCCGCGCACCTCCGCCTGTCGCATCTCTTGCGGGCCGGTCGGGATCAGGGTGATGTCGATCCGGTCGAACGGCAACCATGGTCCCAGCCGTTCCGGCCACTCGATCAGGCTGACCCCCTCGGCAAAGGCTTCCTCCATGCCAAGTTCCAAGGCATCTTCCGGAGTGGTCAGACGATACAGGTCGAAGTGCCACAGTGTGCCGCCGGCAGGCATATCATAGGTCTGCACAAGAGTGAAGGTGGGGCTTGGCACGTCCTCCTCCGCCGCGCCCGGCATCGCCCGGATCACGGCACGGGCGAGTGCGGTTTTGCCGGCGCCAAGCGTTCCCCGCAATGCTACCACCGTTCCGGGCATCATCTCTTGCCACAAGGCTCGCCCCAGGGCCGCCACGGCGGCAAGATCGGGGACCGCAAGACTCAGAAACGGCACGCCGCCACACACTCCGCCAAACCCTCCCGATAGGTTGGATAGCGCAACACAACCCCGAGATCACGCCTGAGGCGATCGTTGTGCACACGGCGGTTGTCTGCATAAAAGCTCAACGTCATGGGGGAGAGGGTTTGCCTAGCCTCCTCCCAACTCAGGGGCGGCGGTGGGTCCTGTCCCAGAAGGGTTGCGGCATGGGCGACCACATCCTGCGGCGGGGCCGGCTCGTCATCACACACATTGTAAACCGCCCCCGGGTCGGGTCGCTGGCCAGATCTTCGACATGGATGCGGCAGGAAACCTGACCGGCCTTGATGACACGGTGCGCCCGTCCCGCCCGCAGCGCCTCCACCGCCGAGCGCCCCGGCCCGTAAATGCCCGCCAAACGAAACAGATGGACCGGCAGGCCGTACCGCGTCCACAGCGCGCGCCACGCCTCCTCCGCCGCGGCCCGTGCCACGGAACGGCCCACGATGGGCTTCACGGGAGCCGTCTCGTCCACCCACGCCCCACCCGTATCCCCATACACACCGGTCGTGGACAGATAGCCCACCCACCGCGGCGCGGCCTGGACCAGGTCAAGACCATGGAGACCCGCCACCGGGTCACCCTCGGCATCCGGGGGAATGGACACGAGCACATGGGTCACGCCGGCCAGAATTTCCGCATCGAGCGGATGGTGGCGATCGAAGGGAACGACCGGAACGATTTCCTCCGGGCCTGGCGCACGCGTCGTTCCAAGGATGCGGAATCCCCGCACCTGCAACCGTTGCGCTAGAACCCGCGCACTGTACCCAAGCCCGAAACACAGCAGGCAGGGCATGCCTCCCTCCCCTCGTTGTTCACACAATCCCCTGAAGCCGTTGAACGCGCCGCCCCGTCCTCCAGATCAGGAAAGACACGCCATTTCAATGGGTTCGTTCAAAGTCTGAAACAAAAGGATCAGGAAGCGCCGGTTCCTTCGCGGATCTGGGCGACGGCGGCCTGAAGAATATGTCGTTTCATGACGATGGTCTTTTCGTTGAACAGCACATTCTTCATCCAGTCAAATCCAAGGTGCAACAAAGCCTCATCGTCGGTTTCAAGGGCCTTGACCGCCTCCGGCGCCACTTCGTAGGTGTCAAGGAATTTGGTGCCAAAGATGAACTGTCGCAGGGCATCCACGTCCGTTGATACCATGAAGAACATTTTTTTCGTCTGCGGGGTCATTTCCTTGCCATAAGGCCCCCCCAACACCTTCCACGACACGGCCTTCATCAGAATATCCATCCAGCCGCGATTGACGGAATCGTAACCCTCAACCCCCTGTTCGTGGCGAAAAGCGGCAACCGTTTGCGCGAAAGATTCCTCATGCCCCCGGCAATGGGCCTCCCGCACCAGAAAATAGAAATCATCCTTGTTCTCGGCATCCTTCAGCTTGACGGTGGCAAGACCCAACGGATAATACCGACAGGTCGCCGGGCGGTTTTCATACACCGAGCATCCTTCCGCCCTGACGAACGGGCACGGCCCCTTGCCGTCTTCCCCCCCCATTTTCAGCTTGGCCACAGGCATCTCCGCCCGCTCCCACATTGCCGGAACCGTGTATTGGGCCAGAAACTCCCGGGGGCGCACGTTCAGATGGCGCGATAGACGCAAAATGCACTCGGGCGTCAGGGTGACGTCCGCACCATGACAGCACATGTTCCAGCAGGATACGCCCCGATGGCACCGAAAGGAAAAGGAATCCTCCGGCCGGTGCTGAACCGGCACCACCGGCGTGCCACCGGCCTCTTCGTTGCGCACGTCAGAAAAAATTTCCGTTTTCGTGTTTTGATCAAGCCGTTCCATCATGGGATTCCTTCTCTGGCAGGGTCTCCTGGCGGGGTCAGGGGAAGACGTTCGTCATGAACAGCGCGATGAATCTCCTCGGCGAAACCAAAGGTTCCGGGGTCGGTCATCCGCATCGGATACAATACGCCGTCCAGATGGTCACATTCATGTTGCACCACCCGGGCATGGAACCCGGTTGCCGTTCGCGCCACCCTCTGCCCGGAAAGGTCAAGACCGATGTACTCAATCCGTTCAAACCGCGGCACCCTTCCGGTCAGGCCCGGCAGGGACAGGCACCCTTCATAGGCAAGACTCATCTCCGGTCCCAAAGGCTCCACAACCGGATTGATCAGCACCGTCAGGGGCACCTGTTCTTCCCCCCGCGCCACGAAGAAGACCACCACTCGTTGTGACACAAACACCTGAAGCGCCGCAAGGCCCGTGCCCCGTTCCTCCGCCAGCGTCTCGAGCATATCCTCCACCAGACACCGGATTTCAGGGGCGGTCGGGTCGGCAACGAGTTCTGCTGACGTTCGCAGCACCGGATGTCCCATGCGGGCGATCTTGCGTATGGCCATGTCTGTCACCCCTGAAGCAGACGGGCCACCGCCACGGCGGCGTAGCTCACAATGGCATCGGCCCCCGCCCGGCGGAACCCCAGAAAACTTTCCAGCATCACCGCGTTCTCCTCCAGCCAGCCGTGTTGCGCGGCGGCCTTCAGCATGGCGTATTCCCCCGACACCTGATAAACAAACGTCGGCACGGCGAAGGTCTCCTTGACCCGCCGCACGATATCAAGATACGGCAAGCCAGGCTTGACCATCAGAATGTCCGCCCCCTCCGCCAAGTCAAGGGCTGCCTCGCGGAGGGCCTCGTCACCGTTGGCCGGGTCCATCTGATAGGTTTTCTTGTCCCCCCTCAGCGCGCCGCCCGAACCGATCGCATCGCGGAACGGTCCGTAAAAGGCCGAAGCGTATTTGACCGCATAGGACAGAATCAGAACATCGGCAAAGCCGGCCCCATCCAGGGCGGCGCGGAGAACCCCCACTCGTCCGTCCATCATATCGGAAGGCGCGATGATGTCGCAGCCGGCCCGGGCCTGCACCACGGCCTGCCGACAGAGGGCCGCGACGGTTTCATCGTTGACGATCGTTCCGTCCACCACCAGACCGTCATGCCCCAAAGCGTTGAACGGATCGAGCGCCACGTCGCCGATGACACCGATGTCGGGGTGCGCGTCCTTGATCGCCCGCACCGCCCGGCACACCAGATTATCGGGGTTCCATGCCTCGCGGCAATCGGCGGTTTTCAAGACCGGATCAATGGCCGGAAACACCGCGACCGCCGGAATGCCAAGGGCCTTTGCCTCCCCTACCGCCGTGACCATGCGGTCTATACTGTACCGCACCACCCCCGGCATCGAGGCAACCGGTTCGCAGAGGTCGTGTCCCGCCATGACGAACACCGGCCAGATCAGATCCGCCGGCGCAAGGCGCGCCTCCGCCACCAGCCGCCGGACCCATTCAGCCCGCCGGATGCGGCGCAGACGGGTATGTGGAAAGGCGCCAGGAATTATCATCCGTCGCTCGATTCATCCGTTCAAGGGTGCTCTCCCGCCGCATCCATGGCGCCCACGCCCCGCACCATGGCGCGTGCGTGCACCGTGCCGGCCTTGGCGAACGTGAGGACAAGGGGAACCGTGTCGCCTTCCTTCAACGGCCGCTTCAATCCCATTAGCATCACGTGCTCGGCACCTGGCTTGAGGGTGATCGACCCCCCCGCGGGAATCGGCAGGGAGGGAACCGCACGCATCCGCATGATTCCATCGGATTCCTGATGAACATGCAACTCGACCGTTGTCGCCGCCGGACTTTCCGCCGCCACCAGCGCATCCCCCTGACCGGAAGCATCGGTCACGGTCATGAACACCGCTCCATTGGGGG
This sequence comes from Rhodospirillaceae bacterium, assembly GCA_009773045.1. GTDB lineage: Bacteria > Pseudomonadota > Alphaproteobacteria > Rhodospirillales > Rhodospirillaceae > WOUV01. The sequence goes on from WOUV01000056.1 coordinate 12,765, forward strand.
CATCGCCGGCAGTTGCCCTGGCCCAGGGGTGTTCCACCCGCACGCCCTCCCCGGCCCACGATGCCGATGCCGCGCCCATCATGATAACCGCCGCCACTCCCATCACCTGACGTCTCATAAAACCCCTCTTCCTTGTTTCCAGTCCCGTGGACCCTACCGCCCATAGGCTGCCACAAAAACCGTGCAGGCGCCACCCCCCATTCTTCACGGCATATCCGACAGTCTGGGAAACCCCTTTTTCTTGCACCACCGCCTTGACAGGGAGGTCCCCCCTCCCCTATGGTACCCCCCGCGTGGCTGCCGACAAGGACCGGAAAAGGGATGTGCGGCAAACGGTGAAAGAACGGGAACAAGAACGGGTCCCTCCGGAACTGGCCGATTTTACGGCTCGATTGGAGAGCGCCCGGGACCAAAGGGAAGGAAGGCGGTCGGCAGGGCCAAGGGATGCGCTCTCGGGTATGGGTCTTGCGTGGCGGGTGAGTCTCGAATTGGTGGGTGCGCTGGCCGTAGGAGGAGGGCTGGGGTGGCTTTTGGATGATGGCTTGGGGACACGTCCGTGGCTGATGGTACTGTGCTTTATGCTGGGGGGCGCGGCGGGAGTCATGAATGCTTGGCGCGTGACACGGGGGCTTGACGAATCGGTCGGTTTCGGGCAGGCGATGCGGCGGAAAGAATGCCCGCCCCGTCATGAGCGACCGGAAGGATGAATTCGGGGGAAGAAGGACGAAGCGCGTGGCCAGTCCAGTTCATCAGTTCGAGATTCAACCGTTGATCCCCGTTTCGGTCGGAGGGGTTGATGTCTCCTTTTCCAATTCGGCCCTGTTCATGGTCATCGCCGTGGGGGTCAGTTATGGCTTCCTGGTCTGGGGCATGCGCGAGCGCAGTCTGGTGCCGGGACGATGGCAATCCATGGCGGAATTGACGTATGAATTTGTCGCCAACATGATTCGTGACAACGTGGGCAAGGAAGGATTCCGTTATTTTCCGTTCATTTTCACCTTGTTCATGTTCGTGCTGGTGGGCAATGTCCTTGGCATGCTGCCCTACAGCTTCACCTATACAAGCCATATCGCTGTTACGGGCGCCCTGGCGCTGGTGGTGTTTGCGGGGGTCACGCTGATCGGCTTTGCGCGCCACGGTTTGCATTTTTTGCGTCTGTTCTTTCCCCATGGCGCCCCCCTTGCTACAGCACCGATTTTGATTCCGATCGAAATCATTTCGTATCTGTCACGGCCCTTCAGCCTGTCGGTGCGCCTGTTCGCCAATATGACGGTGGGGCACATCATGTTGAAGGTGCTGGCGGGATTCGTTGTCTCGTTGGGGGTCGTGTTCGGCATCGTGCCACTTGCCGCGACCGTGGGGGTGACCATTCTTGAATTCGGCATTGCTTTCCTGCAAGCCTATGTGTTCACAATTCTGTCTTGCATTTATCTCAATGATGCCATCAACATGCACTGAACGTGCATGGGCAAAACAAGCGTTTGGGGATAAGGAAAGGAATTTGTTATGGATCCTGCAGCAGCAAAGATGATCGGGGCGGGGCTGGCGGCCATTGGCATGATCGGCTCTGGAATTGGCGTTGGCAATATCTGGGCCAACCTCATTTCGACTGTTGGGCGCAACCCTGCCGCAAAGGCTAATGTTGAGTTGTATGGATGGATCGGGTTTGCCGTAACAGAGGCTATTGCCCTGTTCGCGCTGGTCGTTGCCCTGATTTTGCTGTTTGCCGCCTAGGCGCGGTCTTGCGGGGGGCCTTGCGCGCGATCCTTTAACACTCAAGGGGGGCGCGTTGAGGGTTCGTCCCCTTCAGCAAATGTGGTCTTACGGCACGAAAGAGGAGTGCCATGCTGCCGCAATTCAATCCGGCCTTTTTTGCGACCCAGCTTTTTTGGCTGGCGATGTGTTTTGGTGTGCTCTATTTTTTGATGGCCCGCATCGCCGTGCCGCGAATTGCCGAGGTGTTGTCGGAACGCCAGCGCCGCATCGACGATGATCTGGAACGGGCGAGCCAGCTCAAGACCCAAACCGAATCCGCCATTCAGGCCTATGAACGGGCGCTTGCCAAGGCCAGGGCGGAAGCCCATGCCGTGTTGCAGCGCAGCCAGGACGAGATCGACCATTTGGTCCAGACCCGCAACCGGGAAGTCGCCGAACGGTTGGCGGGCGAGGTCAGGGCGGGCGAGCAGCGCATCGCCGCCGCCAAAGAGGTGGCCTTGAGCGAGGTGAAGGGAATCGCCGCCGAGGTGGCCGAAACCGCCGTCGTCCGACTCGCCGGTCTTGCCCTTGACCCCTCCCGCTACCGGGAGGTTGTCGCGGCCGTGGTGAAGGAGCACGTGTGATGACGACGGGTGCGTTCTATACCCATGCCGAATTCTGGGTGGCCGTCGCCTTTGTGATCGTGGTTGGAACGGCCTTCAAGCGCGTGGTTCGGGGGGTGGGAGCGGCCCTTGACATGCGGGCCGAAAAGATCAGGGCCAAACTGGACGATGCCCGTCACCTGCGGGAAGAAGCGCAACAGCTCCTTGCCGAATATCAGCGCAAGCAGCGCGATGCACTGAAAGAGGCGGAAGACATCCTCGCCCACGCCCGTCTTGAAGCGGAACGGCAGAAAAAGGAAGCCCTTGCCGCCCTGGAAGAGGCCATCCGACGGCGCGAATCCCAGGCCCTGGGGCGAATCGCCCAGGCTGAGACTCAGGCGATTGCGGAAGTGCGTAATCTGGCCGTCGATATCGCCCTTGCCGCCGCCCAGCGCATCATGGCCAATCACCTGGACCGGGAACGGGCGGAAAACCTGGTAGATCAGGCCATTGCGGATTTGCCGCACCGCCTGCAATAGGCTTCTCCCTTTTTTCAGGACACTTTCAAATCATCATGGATTCTGAAGAACACTGAAATGTGGGGGCGGTCCCTCACATTTCGTTTCACTATGGTCGTTTCACTATGGGTGGGAGAGGCGATGTCCGAAGTAACGCACCCCCATGACAGGCTGTTCAAGGGCCTTCTCGACCAGCCGGGTGCAGCGGGAGCATTGCTGCGCGAGCGACTGCCCCCCCAAGTCGCGGCCCTGCTGACTGACGATCCCCCCGAACTGATGCCGGGGGAATACGTAGACGAGGCATTGCGCGACAGCCGAAGTGACCGCCTGTATCGAGCGCGATTGCGTGCAGGGGGAGATTTGTTCTTTTATGTTCTGCTCGACCACAAAAGCACACCCAATGCCAGCATTCTGTTGCAAATCCTGGGGTATCTGCCCCGCATCTGGTGGAGTTTGGTCGATGGCGGTGCCGGGACGCTGCGGTCCCTGCCGCCGATCCTGCCCCTCGTGGTCTACCACGGCGCCCGCCCCTGGACGGTCTCGTTGTCGTTGCGGGAGGTGATCAATGCCCCCGAGGGGCTTAAATCCTACCTGCCCGATGTGCGCTATGATCTTGTGGACCTTGGTCCGATTCCTGATCCTAACTTGTCGGCGTATCCGCCTTTGCGGGCTGGACTTTTGGTGCTTAAATATTCGCATCGGGACTGCGACGCGGAAACGGTTCTGGTCCAGGCGTTCACCGACGCAAAGGACCAGCCCGCGCTGTTTAGCATGTTGACCGTTTACACAACCGTTGTCTATTCAAACGTTGCGCCTGCCGTGCTCCGCCACGTAATCCGCACGGTGAAACCGGAATGGGAGGAGACCATGATATCGATTGCCGCCAGGGAATGGATGGCCGAAGGCTGGGCCAAGGGTAAGGCCGAGGGCCGGGTCGAGGGCGAAGCCAAGGGTCTTGCCGAGGGCAAGGCCGAGACCCTGCTGCTGCTGCTTCGTTTGCGGTGTGGACCACTTTCTCCGGAGATCGAGGAACGGGTCAGAACCGCCGGCGGGGACCAACTCGACGTGTGGGTTCGGCGTGTCGCCCATGCCGATTCCCTGGCCGACGTGTTCGGTCTGCCGCACTGAAAGGAACCGGATTTCGGAACAGACGCGCGGGGAGCACAAGCCCCATGTCACCTGCTGTTTCTGTCTTGACAGCGACGCGGGCGCGATTATAGTACCGTCTTCTTTTGCGTGAGTGTGAGCAGGACCATGTTTGCAGTGATCAAAACCGGCGGCAAGCAGTACAAGGTCGCCAAAGATAGTATCCTCGCCATTGAAAAGATCGATGGTGATCCTGGCGCGGCCATCACCTTTACTGAGGTGCTGATGCTGGGAGAAACAATCGGGGGGCCGGTGGTGTCCGGGGCTTCCGTGACGGGTGAAATCTTGCGTCAATTCAAAGACGACAAGATACTTGTCTTCAAAAAACGGCGGCGCAAGAATTACCGGCGCAAAAAAGGCCACCGGCAGAACTTGACACTGGTCAAAATCACCGAACTCGCCAGAGAACGGCAGGAGGGAAGCAATGGCCCATAAAAAAGCAGGCGGCAGCTCCCGCAACGGGCGGGATACGGCCGGGCGCCGGCTGGGTGTCAAGAAGTTCGGGGACGAATACGTGGTTCCGGGCAACATCATCGTCCGGCAGCGTGGGACCAAGTTCCATCCCGGTCCCAACGTCGATATGGGGCGGGACCATACCTTGTTCGCGGTGGCCACGGGGCGGGTGGTCTTTAAAAGAGGACTCGAACAGCGGACGCTCGTGACTGTAGAGTCGGCGTCTTGAAAACACCTTGAAAGCAAATCGTGGGGGAGGATACACTCTCTTCCGTCCCCCATGGTTTCGCTGTTTCATCATTTTTCGCGCATTAGGCGGGCTTTTTCGCGCTGCCAGTCCCGTTTCTTTTCGGTTTCCCGCTTGTCGGTCAGCTTCTTGCCGCGGGCGATTCCCAGACGAATCTTGGCGATGCCACGGGCATTGAAATAGACCGTGAGCGGAACGAGAGTCATGCCGCCGCGCGCCACCGCCCCCCGCAGTCGTTCGATCTCACGCCGGCGCAGCAACAGCTTGCGCGGGCGACGGGCTTCGTGGCTGAAATGGTGGCTGGCGCCGCTTTGGTATTCAGGGATATAGGCGTTGAACAGATAAAGCTCCTCCCCTCGCGGTCCGGCATAACACTCGGTAATGGTGCAGCGCCCCAGCCGCAAGGATTTGACCTCGCTGCCCAAAAGCATAAGACCCGCCTCGATCGTATCCTCGATCGTATAGTCATAGCGGGCACGGCGGTTTTCGGTGACCGTGCCATGGCTGATGAGACCTTTTCCCTTGCCGGCCATCGTTCAGACCCGTTCCAAGGTTTCAAGGACCGCCGCAATCTTCGCCCGGCTGGATTCGGCAATTTCCCACAACGGCGGACGTATTTCAGCCGAACACAGGCCCAAAAGATGGGCCGCATATTTGACCGGCCCCGGACTCGTTTCGCAGAACAGCGCCTCGTGCAAGGGCATCAGACGGTCCCGCAGGGCAAAGACCGTCGCGTACTCCCCGACAGACCAGGCGTCATGCAGCCGGGCACACAGACGGGGCGCGATGTTGGAAGTGACGGAGATGCACCCCACGCCCCCTTGCGCGAGAAAGGCGACCACCGTCGCATCCTCTCCCGAAAGCTGGCAGAACGAAGGCCCCACGGCAAGCCGGGTGCGCAACGGCCGGGTCAGATCCGCCGTGGCATCCTTGATGCCGACGATATTGGGCAGGCGCGCAAGGCGCACCAGGGTTTCCGGAGACACATCCACCACGCACCGCCCGGGGATATTATAGATGACAAGCGGCAGGTCCACCGCATCGTGAATGGCCTTGAAATGCTGATAAAGACCTTCCTGGGTCGGCTTGTTGTAATAGGGGGTCACGACCAGCGCGGCGCTCGCCCCGGCCTTTTGGGCATGACGAGTCAGTTCGATGGCTTCCGATGTGGAATTGGAACCCGTCCCGGCGATCACCGGCACCCGTCCCACGGCGGCTTCCACACACAAGGCGATCACCCGCCGGTGTTCTTCGTGCGACAGCGTGGGGGATTCGCCGGTCGTGCCGCACGGCACAAGACCGTGCGTCCCTTCGGCAATCTGCCAGGCGACCAGGGACTGAAACGCCTTTTCGTCCACTACGCCGTTGCGAAAGGGCGTGATCAGGGCGGCAATGGACCCTTTGAACATGATAATCTCCAGCAGTTCCTCGAAGAGTGGGCCACAAGAAAGGCTTGACCTTACTCCCGCGAAACGAGGTCGGCAAGCCGATTGACTGTGGACCGGACAAGGGAAAAAAGTTCCTTTCAAGGGATGTTCTTATGTCCTTGCGGGGATGCGTGCCGTAAAGTATATAGTGTGCGAAGAGGGGGAAACACTGAAGGAATCTTCACGACAATGACTGACAAACGGTTAATCCGTTGCGCTCGCGTGATTCTTGCCGGGGGCCTGATGCTCTCTGGGGTTGGCTGCACGCCGGTTGTTGAAAACCGGGGACATCTTCCCACGGAAGAAATGCTTGAAAAAGTTCAGCCTGGACTGCAAACCAGGGAAAGTGTTCAGACTCTTCTGGGGACCCCGTCATCGTTTTCGGTGTTTGGGGAGGAGATCTGGTATTACATTTCGTCGAAAGAGAAAAATTTCGCGTTCTATGCCCCAGAAGAACTGGAGAGGAAAGTCATCGCCATCCATTTCGATCTTGCGGGCATGGTCAGGGAAATCAAAGCCTATGGCCTGGAAGACGGCCGGGTCATCGAACCCGTGGCCAGAGTGACCCCCACCGCCGGCAGCGAAATGTC
>WOUV01000057.1 GCA_009773045.1 Rhodospirillaceae bacterium
CACGATTTGAGTCCCCCTTCCATCAAAGCTAGACCCCTTGAATCACACGCAGATTCGTGCCGTCAACAACCCATTGCGCTAAACTGATAGATGGTCAGGCTGTGACCACGACAACGCCAGCAGGTAGTAATCGAAATCATCCCCCCCGGCAGCGGAAATCGGCGCTGCCAGCAGAACCGTCAGCAGAATCGATACGAGTCTTTCTTTGTTGCGCGCCATGGGATCATCCGCAGTGAGAGCGACCAACAGATTTATCCCATACACAATCCGTTGCAATGGCCGGAAAATCGCGTAGCCTGGGCAAAGAAACCACAAGGGGGGCAACAGAAATGGCAACGGTCATTACCGTGGCACAACAAAAGGGGGGAGCCGGCAAGACAACCCTGGTGGCTCAATTGGCCGTTACCTGGGCCAGAAGCAAAACCGTCGCTTTGATCGATATCGACCCACAGAAAAGCCTGTCGGCCTGGTACAAGGTCCGGCAGGAAGCCCTGGGGGCGGAAGCCGGGGGGCTGGTGTTGTCCAGCATCTCTGGCTGGCGGCTGGGAATCGAGCTGGACCGCCTTCAACGGCGGTTCGATTTCATCATCATCGACAGCCCGCCCCACGCCGAAACAGAAGCCCGCACCGCCATTCGCTCCGGCGATGTGGTGGTTGTTCCCCTTCAGCCAAGCCCCATGGATTTGTGGGCCACCCAGGCCACCCTGGATCTGGCGCAGAAGGAAAAGCGCAAGGTGCTTCTGGTGGTGAACCGGTTGCCGCCGCGGGGCAAATTGCCCGATGTGGTCATCGCCGCCATTCGCGAAACAGGCGTTCTCGTGGCAGAGACCATGCTTGGCAACCGGACGGCCTTTGCTTCCAGCCTGATGGCCGGCAAGGGGGTGGTGGAGACCGAAGCCAATGGCACCGCCGCCCAAGAAATCAGCGCCCTTGCCGAAGAAGTGGCCGTTCTCGCCACCTGTTGACGGAGCCTTCCCCATGCTGCCTGCCGTTTTGCTCGCCCTGCACACGTTGGCCGCGATTCTTTGGATCGGGGGCATGTTCTTTGCCCACATGGTCCTGCGGCCAGCGGTGATTCCGTTGCCGCCCGAGGAACGTCTGGCGCTGTGGGGCCGGGTGTTCCGCCGTTTTTTCTTTTGGGTGTGGCTTGCCATCGCCCTTTTGCTCGTGACCGGATATGCCCTGGTGTTCATTCTTTTCGGGAGTATGGCCGGGGCGGGACTATTCATCCATTTGATGAACGGGATCGGTCTTGTCATGATGGGGCTTTATGGCGTGCTGTTTTTCGGCCCCTACTGCGGGTTCCGCCGCGCCCTGGCCGCCGGGGACTGGTCCACCGCGGCCCGGCAGCAGGGCCATATTCGCCGCATCGTCACCATCAATATGCTGCTTGGCCTTCTAACGGTCATTCTTGCCACCGGAGGACGCTCTTTCCCGTGAGGAAGGCGTGTTGCTCAAGCGCACGAGATGAACCAGCAGGCCCGCGACGATTCCCACGGCGCCGGTTACGGCGGTCACCTTCAGTTCCGTTACTTTGGTCCAGGAGGCCAACGCGGCAAGGGCCACCAGTCCCGCATTGGCAACACCGATCCGTCCCGTCACCGCCGCATGACGGCCCCCTATCGCCTGAACGGCTTTTTGATAGAAGTGCTGACGATGGGGCTGCCAGATTTTCTCGCCCCGCAGGGCGCGCCGGACCACGGTCAGGGTCGCATCCGTCAGGTAATACAGCGGCAGGATCACCGCCGCCGCTCCTTGCCCGCTTCCCGCCAGCACCAGCAAAAGCCAGCCGACCAGATATCCCAGCGGCACGCTGCCCGCATCACCCATGAACACTTTCGCCGGCGCCCAGTTCCAACGCAAAAATCCGACGCTCGCCCCCGCCAGGGCCAGTCCTTGCCAGCCGACAACTGGCACGAGGCCGCTGCCGGCGGCCCCTACCGCAACACCGATCCCGATGCTCGCCGTTTCAACGCCGGTCAGACCATTGATTCCGTCCATGAAGTTGTACAAATTGATGAACCACATCCAAAGAACCGCTGCCAGCATCCTGTCGCCGACCAAAGGAAGCACACCCTGCAACACCAGAACATCGTCTGGCAGCAGAATCAGTCCACCGCCCACCGCCACCCCCTGGACCAGCAGCCGCAGCCCGACCGACAGACCCCGCACGTCGTCCAGAAACGAGATCCCCATCAGCCCGCCGGCCAACCCCACGAGCGGAATAGCATGGGGATCGGCCCACAGCCACCCCACCGCCAAAGCCGCCATCAGACCCAGACCGCCTCCCCTTGGGACCGGCGTTGCATGGCTTGATCGCGCGTTGGGGTGATCCAGCACCGCCCACCGTCGCAGCACAAGCCCCACCGCCCCCGTGGCCCCCCAGGCCAGGATGGCGATACACAGAACGAAAACACCGATGCCTGCGAAATTCATGGTTGTGAACACGGTGAGTACAGCTTCTAATTGAGTCTGTCTTGGAATAATTTTATCTTGTATGACATGTGCGCCTCTGGCATTCATGACCTTGATGAGCGGCGCATGGAAAGAGTCACCGCTTTAACGTCATAAAGGGGGCAACAAATGCATAAATGGTACGTCCATGTTCTGGCCACGGCCGCGATAGCGGTGGCAACCGCCTTTCCAGCCTGGTCCCAGGAAGTGCGCATCACGCCAGATATGGCGGAAGCAACGATCCAGACCGCCGATGGACCGGTGGTAATCAAACGTGACCAGAATGTCAATGCCACCATCGACCCTGAGTTCGCCAAAACCTCACGCACCTGTCCGCCGTTCTGTATCCAACCCCACACCGTGACGTCTAGCGTTGCCACGGTTGCCGAACTCGAGGTCATTGCCTTGCTTAAAGAGGGCAAGGGCGTGTTGGTGGATGCGCGCACGCAGGACTTTTATCTGCGTGGCACCATTCCGGGGGCGATCAGCATTCCTTACACTGAAATCGCCAGCCATCTCGACAAACTGGGCTGCACCAAGGCAGGGGAGAAATGGGAGTGCGGCGGGGCCAAGACAACCGCTCTGTTCTGCAACGGTCCCTGGTGCGGGCAGTCGCCCGCCGCTATCAAGGCCATGCTGGCAGTAGGGTTTCCGGCGGAACGGATTCTTTATTATCGTGATGGCATGCAGGCCTGGAAATCCTTGGGGTTGACCACGGTCGAAGGGTTGCCCTGACCCCTTCCCCCGGCGTCTGTTCTCGGGGAGAGGAATGTCACAGAGCATCGCAGATGCGGCCCCGGGGGGATCCCCACCATCGCTTCGGCCTTCCGCCTGGCCGAAAATGTCAACACCGTGGTCACCGGCACCATCGGTTTTGCCGCGGCGCGAGATGAAAACGCGCGGGCCGCCGGACTGATAAAACTGAAAGAATACGATCACACACTACAAGAGACCATCACGGGTATCGCCAAAACCGAAGGACGAGAAAAAATAACCAACATCGGAGACCTGCGAGAGTTTATTTTTGTCAATCTTGATGAGATGGACACGTCCCTGACAACGAGCATTCAAGTCGCCGAGCAGTACCATAAACGAGCCGAAGCCATGCAGGCGGACCACGACGCGCTGCTGAAGGTGCTCGTGCCATGGATCAAGGCGGCGAAAGAGCAATTCATCGGCAGCACAAAAGCGCTCTTCGAACAAGAACATGAAATCAGCGTTCTGCGCGGAAAGGTCTTGCGCTCCTCCATTCTGAACATCAGCTTTCTGCAAAGCCTTCTTGAAATGCAAATGGCGGCCGATTTTTTGAACAGTCTTTATGGGCAGGTGAAAACCACACGCGATCGCACACTGTTGGATGTCTTGCGCAAGAATTTTTTATCAATACAGGACCGGCTTTTGCGAAGTTACGAATTGCTGCCGTCAGTGCCGGAACGGGAGAGTCTGCATCAGGCCCTGGAACGTTTCCTGGCCCATGGCCGTGATGCCGATGGCCTTTTTGTGTTGCAGGATGACGCATTGTTCCATCTGCAAACGCAAGACGACCTGCTGTTCAATAATAAGATGCTGGCAGAAGACATGGTGCGCGAGGCACAGGGCATGGTCGAGGAAGCGCGCGTGACGATCACGGAGCAGATCGCAACGACACTGGCCGAAGTGGAATGGAACCAAATTCTGCTCGCGATCATGGCCTGCGGGGGCGCCATTGGGGTGCTGCTGGTGGCCTTTCTGTATGGGGACCGCCGTCTGGCCCGGCGGATGCGGCTCCTCGCCGCCAGTACATCGTCCATCGCCCAGGGATCCCTGGATACGGCCATCGACGCTTCCGGCCATGATGAAATCACCGACATCGCCCAGGCGCTGGTGGTGTTTCGCGATAACGCCCGCGCCCATGAAACCCTGCGCGCCGAACAGCGTGACCGGGAGTTGTAGCAGCGGGAAGAACAACGACAAATCCTTTTCGCCCTCGCCGATGATCTGGAAACGAAAGTCCGTTTCGAACTGAAGGTGGTCGTTGACAACTCGAGCCTGATCGTCCAAACGGCGGAACAAATTCGAACCGAACCAGCGACAATGTGGCGACGGTGGCCGAAGCCACAGAACATCTTTTGCGTTCCATTACCGAAATTAGCCAGCAAGTCGCCCAGTCAACGGAGGTGACCAGCCATGCCGTGGAAGAAGCCAACCACGTCACGATCATGATCCGGGGGCTTAACGCGGCGGCACAAAAAATCGGCGCCGTCGTCAAAATGATCACCGATATCGCCGGACAGACGAATCTTCTGGCCTTGAATGCCACCATCGAGGCGGCGCGCGCCGGTGATGCCGGCAAGGGCTTTGCCGTGGTCGCCGCGGAAGTTAAAAATCTTGCTAACCAAACCGCCCGCGCCACCGAAGAAATCAGCGGTCAAATCTCGGGAATCCAGGCCGAGACACAAATTGCGGTCGATGCCATCACCGCCATTGGTAAAACTATTACGGGCGTCAGCAAAATTGCCGCGACAATTGCATCGGCGGTGGAAGAACAAAACGTCTCGACCGACGAAATCGTTCGCAACGTGCGCACGCTCAGCACCGATGCCGAAGCGGTGCGCACCCGCATCCTCGACGTGACGCGCTCCTCCGCCGCTTCGTATGGTTCGGCCATTCAGGTGCTGTGGGCGGCCCGTGATCTGGACAAGCCGACCCATGTTCTGGAAACGGAAGTGGACGCCTTTCTGGCCCGGGTTCGCCAGAAATAAGACACGGAAATGAGGGAACACGCCGTGTTTTCTGTGCATTCTGTTTTTAGTTACCGGGACCAGCGGAACAGGCGTCGTGGATCGGGTAGGACGCTCAGTTTCCGCTCCAGGGAATGCCGCCAGGTGGTCATGCCGACCATACGGCGGGTGAGAAAACTCCGCGTGTCCTCGCCGTTTTCGGAATCATCGTTCAGCCAATACAACAGTGTTGCCGTATACAAACCGGCGAGAAGCGTCCGCTTGGTATAAAAACTGAAGTCGGTTGCGGTGTCTCCTGCCCCATGCCAAAGCGCATCCACCGTGCGCCAGGTGATTTTCAGGCCCGTTGTGGCATGCGTCGGCACGGCCAACACCGCCAGCGCCCGCCGCACCACCTCGCGGTTCTCAAAGAGCGCAAGCCGCGTCTCGACGCCGGCGATCAGGCGTTCCCGCACGTTCAGAGTCGTCATCTCGCGTGCCGCTAAGGCCTCCAGCATACGCCGGTCACCCCAGTCGAAATAATGGGCGATGGCCTCCGTGATCCCTCCCGGAAAGGCCCGCGTTCCCGCGCCGGCGTCAAGACCTGCCTCCAGCGCCGCCGCCTTCAGGCTTTTAAGACTCCAGCCATCGAACACCACATGGGCGCTGACCGCGGCCACGATCCGGTCGCGTGTTTCATCTTGATCCCTCATGTTTCGATACTCCCCTCTGCCCGGTTCCTTTTCACCCAGGCGTTTCACCGAACACCCGCGCGAAAATGGTTTTAACGTGACGGGTATGGACCGATCGGTCAAACAGGGAATCGAGATCGGCCGCCGACAGATACTGCCCAACCGCGGGATCGTGCCGCACAAGATCGTGGAAGCGGCCCTCCCCCGCCCAGACGGCCATGGCATTGCGCTGCACGACCGTATAGGCTTCCTCGCGGCGCATGCCGGCCCGGGTCAGGGCCAACAACACCTGTTGTGAATGCACAAGCCCCCCCAGCCGGTCAAGATTGTTGGCAATGGCCGCGGGATATACCACCAGTTTTTCCACCACCCCGGCCAAACGGTTCAAGGCGAAATCAAGGGCGAGGGTGGCATCCGGACCGATGACCCGCTCCACGGAGGAATGGGAAATGTCGCGCTCGTGCCACAGGGCGACGTTTTCCAGCGCCGGAATCACGGCACCGCGCACAAGCCGGGCAAGACCGGTCAGGTTCTCGCTTAAAATGGGATTGCGCTTGTGGGGCATGGCCGAGGACCCTTTTTGCCCCGGTGCGAAGTGTTCCTCTGCCTCGCGTACTTCGGTGCGTTGCAGATGGCGAATCTCGATGGCCAACCGTTCGACGGAACTGGCGATCACTGCAAGGGTTGCAAAGAACATCGCGTGGCGGTCGCGCGGAATGACCTGGGTTGAAACGGGTTCGGGCTGCAAGCCCAGCTTTTGGGCCACATGGGCTTCGACGGAGGGATCGATATGCGCGAAGGTCCCCACGGCCCCCGAAATGGCGCAGGTCGCGATTTCCACGCGCGCCTGCCGCAACCGTTCGCGGTTGCGGGCGAATTCGGCATAAAAGCCGGCAAATTTCAGGCCAAGGGTGGTCGGTTCGGCATGAATGCCGTGGCTGCGCCCCATGCACAGGGTGTCCTTGTGCTCCCACGCCCGTCGTCGGCATGCGGCCAGCACCCGGTCAAGGCCTTCCAGCAGCAGATCGGCGGCCTGCGTGCACTGCACCGCATAACAGGTGTCAAGCACGTCAGAGGAGGTCATGCCCTGGTGGATGAAGCGGGCCGCATCCCCCACGTGTTCGGCAAGTTCGGTCAGAAAGGCGATGACATCGTGCCGGGTTTCCTGCTCGATGACGGCGATGCGCGCCACCCGTTCCGCCGTATAGGGCTTGTCCCCGTGAAGCCACACCGCCTGTGCCGCCGCGGGCGGAACGTCCCCCCGCTGCGCCAGGGCGTCACAGGCGTGGGCTTCGATCAGAAACCAGATGCGAAACCTGTTGGCGTCTTCCCAGATTTCGGCCATGGGGGGGCGCGTGTAACGGGGGATCATCTCTCCTCCTCAGGCTCAAAGCCAGACTGCCGGGGCGCGGAGCCAGAAACACGCCCGCCCCATCCGGTATTCCGAGTGGTGCGTGCTGCGTGACTCATTTTTTTCAGCCTTGATCGTGACCGATCAGGGATTCCCTCAAGCACCCGCGACCCCTGGTCCGCTTCTCAACGGCCCTTTTTAACCCCTTTTCACGTCCAGACAGAAGAACTCTTTCCTTCGCCTGATTGCCCTGACCACTGGCCACTGGCCATAAAAGTGGTGCCCGCTGCTGGATTCGAACCAGCAAGGCCCATGGGCCAACGGATTTTAAGTCCGTTGCGTCTACCGATTCCGCCAAGCGGGCAACGAGAGGCAAGCTATCGCCCCGCCGCCCCGCGCGCAAGCACGCGAGTGCATGCAACTCTCTGCCGCATCCGTCAAGGAGCATCATGCAGATTGAGCGATCGCCATGATAATGTGACCGGCGGTTGGTAACGCTCCCGAAAACAGGAGGCCCAAGGCGGGCAACGGCCCTTTCCATGCCAGTCGTGTCATGAAACAACAACCGTCGGAAAAAGCCAGTCTTTTGATCGATTTATCTTTTTCGCCGTGGGGCGGAATGCCGGGAAAGAAGAAAGCCTGACTACGCACGAAAGCGGTCCTCATGGATTGGTTACCGGGTCTTGTAGAGTCGAGAATTTTATCATTCCCGGAGTCTGTAACGCGCTCCACAAACGCACCGCTTCCTCGATCCACCCTGCCCATGGGCTTTCCCGGCGTTGTCCGGAGTCGGGATGGCACAGAACGGTTTTGCGAGCCTTTCTTGCCATCCCGATCCTCAGCGTGTCATACGGTACGGGCCACTTTACATATGGAACACATGAGGGGCAAGCAGAGTGTCGGCGGTGGCCTTTTGTGAGTCGGTGAGCTTCTCGTGCAGCTTACCATAGCCTTCACGCAACGTCTTCACCGTCGCGAGACGGGCGGCCAGGGCCGTTTCATGATGGGCGAGACGATCGGCCAGGGAGGCGGCCTTTGGCTCGTCCGTGTCTCCCGGCTTCCCATGTTTGCCCTTGTGGGCCGCGCCCAGTTCGGCCTTCACCTTCGCCACGCCGCGCAAGGCCTCGGCAAAGGCGTTCCACAGGGGCGTCTGGCTGTCGGTAATGCCGATTTCGGCCTTGAGGAAGGCGATGCGGCCTTCGATGTGCTTCGAGAAGTCATGGTAGGGCATGCCCATGCCGTGACTTCCGCCGCCGCCCATCATGCCTTTGCACATCATGCCATCACACATCATGCCTTTGCCCATCATCCCCTTCATGCCCATCATGCCGCCCTTGGCGTCCGACGGGACCGCGCTGTCCGAGTCGTGACCGGAGTGCTCCTCATCGGCCGCAAACGTGGGGGCGGGCAACGTGACCAGGGCGAGGGTGGCGCCAAGGAAAAGGGTCTGAACGGTTCTGCGCAAAATATCCATTATGGTGCTCCTTGAGAGAAAAGAGAGTCGGTGTAGAGACGGAATTTTAACGAAAATGAAAAGCATCCTGGCGGCTTTCTGCCATCCTGTCGCTTCTGCCCCCCCTTGGGAACGCCCGCCTTTTCAGTTCAGGGATTCTTGGAGAAAGGCTGGAAGCGTCCATTATTCACGATCCATCGCGCCGTGGGCGGTGGCCTTGGGTGTTTGCCTCTGTCGCGGCCAAACCGTTGGCCGCCTGCAGGGCACGGATATAGTCAAAAATAGCCTTGTCCGTGCCCACAGCCAAGCCTTCCGGCTTTGGCATGTCTCCGAATTTCCAGTGATGGCTTTTCGCGCCCCCGGCCATGGCCGAAAGGAACGTTTCATCCCCGTGACCGCTGCCGGGGGCATAGAAGGGGTGGAGAAGCGGCGGGCCTCGATCGGTGCCCCGCAAAGAGACGCCATGATAGCCCGCGCACACCGTTTCGAACGCCTGTCGTCCGGCCTGTGCCCGGGCGGTCAGCGTGGGCATGACCACATGCCTCCTGGGCAAACCGGGCCGAAACCGGTTTGCCTGCCACAAGCAGAGTCGCTACGGCGGTGACCTTGTCGGCCGCCGTCAGGGGAACTTCCGCCATTAAAGCCGTACCGTGCACGGTCAAAACCAGATCGTACTTCCGTCCCCCCACCAAAATGGTCATTTTACCGCTTAACTGTTCGGTGGCAACTGGACCATCGGCATGGTCACGGACCCAGATCCGCACGCCGCCCTCCCGCACGGCACATTCGATGCGCCAGCCGCCGTTCCCTTCGACCACCTGCCCCCCATAAAAGGCGTTCAGTGTCCCATGGGCCAGGACCGGGCCGGACGTGACCCCCAACACCAGCGCCAAGACGATGCCGGGGCAGGGGGAAGGACACGTCCTTCCCCACGCTCTGTTTTTCGTGCCTTCCTGAACAATTCGTTTCATGAAAGAATCTCCGTTTGCAGAATGTCGGCCGACGTCGCGCGCCGCAATGCTTTATCGCCGACAAGAAGAAAAACAACCGGCGTGACAATCGTATCAAGAAGGGTTGACGACACAAGCCCGCCGAAAATCACCACCGCCACCGGATGCAGGATTTCCTTGCCCGGCACGCCGCCCGCGGTGACCAGCGGCACCAGGGCCAGGGCCGCCACCAGGGCCGTCATGAGCACCGGCACCAGCCGTTCAAGGGACCCTTGCGTCACCAGGGCCGGCCCGAACGGCTGGCCTTCGTGCACCATGAGATCGCGGTAGCGCGAAACCTTCAGGATGCCGTTGCGGGCGGTGATGCCGGTCAGAGTGATGAATCCGACAAGGCTTGCGACCGACAAAGGCTGCCCCGCGACCCACAGAGCGACCACCGCCCCCACCAGCCCCAGCGGCACGTTGGCCATGATGACAAGGGCCAGAACCGCCGAACCGAAGTGGCTGAACAGAACAAGAAAAATGCCGGCGAGTGACACGGCGGTCAGTACGGCCATCAGCCGGCTTGCCTCTTCCTGGGCCTTGAACTGACCTTCAAGGGTGGTAAAAAAGCCCAGCGGCAACGACACAGCGGCCAGACGTGCGCGGATGTCCCCCACCACCGCGCTCATGGCGCGGCCTTCGACGTTGGCAAGAACGACGATGCGCCGTTCGGTATTGTCCCGGTTGATGACATTGGGACCAACGCTTTCCACCACCTCCGCCACCAGCCCCAATGGCACCTTGCCGGTGGGGGTGTCGATCAGGATGGCAGCGAAATCATCGCTCGCGCTACGCCAATCATCGGCAAGGCGCATCACCACATCAAAGGTGCGCGCCCCATCCACCACCTGACTCACCACCCGGCCATTCAAGGCCGTTTCCAGGGTATCGGCCAACTGGTTCAGGCCGATGCCGAATTTCAGGGCTTCCGTCCGGTCGAGACGAATCTGAACCTGGGGGATCAGCACCTGCTTTTCCACTTGCAAGTCAACGACCCCCGACACACCTGCCATCAGGTCTCGCACGGTGTCGGCCGTGGCGCGCAACAGGTCGAGATCGTTCCCGAAGATCTTGACCGCGATTTCGGCCCGCACGCCCGACAAAAGATGATCTAGCCGGTGGGAAATGGGCTGGCCGATGTTGAAGACCGCCCCCGGAATCAGGGCCAACTGGCGGCGCATGTCGGCAAGGATGTCTTCTCGCCCGCGGGGGGAGAGTTTCAGATCCACATCGACTTCCGATGAATGCACCCCTTCGGCATGCTCGTCCAGTTCGGCCCGACCGGTGCGGCGTCCCGTCGAGGCCACCTCCGGCACCCGGTGCAACAGGCGCTCCGCCAGGGTGCCGATGCGGTTCGACTCGGAAAGCGCGGTGCCCGGGGGCAACAGAAGGCTCACCGTCACCGTGCCCTCGTTGAACGGCGGCAGGAAGGTCCGGCCCAGAAACGGGACGGAACTTCCCGCCCCCGCCACCAGCAGGGCCGCCACGCCGATCACGAGGACCGGGTGCCGGTAGGACCAGGCAAGCAGCCGAGCATCGCCGGCCTTCAGGCCCCGGACAAACCAGGATTCCCGCCCGTGGATCGCCTTTGCCCGCGGCAGAAGCCAGGCGCACAGCACCGGGGTCGTCGTCAGCGATACCACGAGCGAGGCCAGAATCGACACCACATAGGCGATGCCAAGCGGCGTGAACAGGCGGCCCTCGATGCCGGAAAGGGCAAACAGGGGCACGAACACCAGAACGACGATGACGGTGGCATAGACGATGGAATTGCGCACCTCGCGCGAGGCCGCGAACACCACCGACAACACAGGCCTTGGTGCCCGCGCTCCGGCGTTTTCGCGCAGACGGCGGAAGACGTTTTCGACATCCACCACCGCGTCATCCACCAACTCGCCAATGGCGACCGCAAGCCCCCCCAGCGTCATGGTGTTCAGGGACAGGCCGAAGGCATGAAACACCAGCGCCGTCACGGCGATGGAAAGCGGAATGGCGGTCAGACTGATGGCGGTCGTGCGCAGATTCATCAGGAACAGGGCCAGCACCACCACCACCAGTACGGAGCCGTCGCGCAAGGCTTCCATGACATTGGCGATGGCCCGTTCGATGAAGTCGGCCTGGCGAAACAAAATACGATCGGCCTTCACCCCCGCCGGCAGGCCCGGTTTCAACTCGGCCAGGGCCTTTTCCACGGCCCGGGTCAGGGCAAGGGTGTTGGCCCGGGGCTGTTTTTGCACGGCAAGGATGACGGCGGGCCGGCCATCCACGGCGGCATCCCCGCGTTTGACCGCGGCCCCCAGCCGCACCTCGGCAACCTGTCCCACGGTCACCGCGGCGCCCTTCTTCCAGGCCACCACCGTATCGGCCAGATCCTCAAGACGGGTCGTCTGCCCCAGATTGCGGATCAAGAACTCCTCCGCCCGCTGATCCAGAAAGCCCCCCGTGGTGTTGCGGGCAAACCGGACCAACGCCTTTTCCAGATCCTCGAAAGTGATGTCGAAGCTTTTCAGCCGGGCCGGCGACACCAGCACCTGGTATTGCTTCACCTCCCCCCCGATGGGAATCACCTGGGCGATGCCGGGAATGGCGAGCAGACGCGGCCGGATCACCCAATCGGCCAGGGTGCGGATGTCCATGGGGGAAGGGACAGGATCGGTGTTTTCTTCCTTTTCCCGTTCCAGCCCGATCAGCAGAATCTCGCCCATGATCGAGGTCACCGGCCCTAGAACGGGTGTGATCCTGTCTGGCAGGTGTTCGTTCACCGTGCTCAACCGTTCGGTCACAAGCTGGCGGTTGCGATAGATGTCGGTGCCCCAGTCGAACGTGACATAAACGATGGAAAGCCCGACCGCCGAATTGGAACGCACCTGTGTGACTCCCGGGGCGCCGTTCATGGCGGTTTCGATGGGAAGGGTCACAAGGGCCTCCACCTCCTCGGGCGCAAGGCCTTCGGCCTCGGTCATGATGGTGACGGTGGGGCGGTTCAGATCCGGGAATACGTCTACCGGAAGGCTGGCCAGCGTCAAAAGGCCATAGAGCAACACGAACAGGGAAGCCGCCCCCACCAGCAGGCGATGGGTCAGGGCGGCGCGAATGATGCGATCGAACATGGTCGTTTCTCCCCTGTCCCCGTCAGCGCACGGCCTTGAGCTGGGTCATGCCCTGGACCACCACCGCCTCGCCCGCGGCCACGCCCCGGCTGATTTCCGTCCAGCCGCCGAAGGTGCGTCCCGGAACCACGGGTCGTGCTTCGAACTGCTCGGGTGTGGTGCGCACGAACACGGTGGGGCGCCCTGAAACCTCGGTCACGGCCGCACGCGGCACCGCAATCGGCAGGGTCAGGGTTCCGGTCGTGGCCAAGACATCCACGGGCAAACCCAGTTTCAAGCCTTCCGCCCCTGCATCCACGGCAAACAGCAGGTGCAATCCCTGATCTTCGGTTGAAAGGCGTCCGGCGGCGCCGATCAGGGTCAACGGGAAGATTAGCCCCGGCAACAGCCGGCTCGAGGCCGTGCCGATGCGCAGGCGCTCCACCAGCGTCAGATCATACAGCACCGCTTCCACCCGCAGCCGGGCGGGATCAAGGATTTCGACCAGCGTGTCGTCGGGACCGACCACCTCGCCGGGAACGATGTGCACATCCCCCACCTGCCCTGCCATCGGTGCCGTCAGAAGCTCGCGCCCAAGGGCGGTGCCGGTCACCTGTTCCCGCGCCTTGCGCAGGCGGACAAGATCGAGTTCGGCGTTTTCGATATCCTTGCGCGGGATGGTGTGGTCTCCAAGCTGCTTCCAACGGGCAAGCTGGCGTTCACGCTGGGCGCTCTCGCTTTCCAGGCGATAGAGTTCGCTGCGCTGGGCGGAACGTTCCACCGACGACAGATTGGGATCGAGCACGGCCAGCACCTGCCCCTCGCGCACCTGGGCACCCGGCAGCGGAATGGGAAAGATCGGGTCATGGACCATCCGTCCCGGCTGGGCGGGCTGAAGGCGGGCATAGCCGGCCGGGTCGGGCACCACCCGCCCCACCAGACGCACCGACTGGGCGGTTTCACGGGGGCCCGCGCGCAGGGTGCGCACGTTCAAAAGGAACTGGCTTTCCTTTGTCACCGTCAGCACCCGGCCACCGATGGCAGACGGCGCGGCGGAAGGCACCGCGGAAGAGGAAATGTCTGTTGGATCTTCCGGCCTGTGCGCCCCGGTGATCAGAATCAGATCGACAAGATCCCCTTCCACGGTCACGGTCAGGTCTTCGCCCGGGGCCGGTGGCGCCGTCCAGGAAAGATCATAGACGCCAGGCTCGACCGCCGTGGCCGGGCCTGTCCATCCCCCGGTCGTTTCCACCACGACATGGGCCCCTTCAAGGGGCGCATTGGTTTCCCGGTCGGCAAGATAAAGCCGGGTTTTCCCGGCCAGCGGCATCACTACCGCCTCAAGCCGATCGCCGGCGGCGGCAAGACCGGTCTGGATTGGTCTGGCGTCGGGGGCGGCGGCGTGGCTGTGATCCTCGCCGCCGTGGGGCCAGACCGGTCCCGCCCAGAAAAGCAGCAACAAGACGTGGAGGAGGACGAGTCCTCCTTTCTTCCCTTTCGAATCGCAGGGGTACGGGGGAGTGCGTGTTCTCCCCCGCGTGTGGTTTTCGACCGCATGGGACATGGGAACGTCCTTCTTCCGCCGGGGTCATCTCCCGGCCCGTCGTGGTGAGTGTACGTGAAAGCACACGGCAGCCTCCCCCCTGCCAGAAGGCAGGGGGGGCGACGAACACCCCGAGGGGTGTTCAGAGTCGGGGCGGTGGAAGGTGTGGTGGCAGGCTCAGGGCCGGCCCGGCGATGACATCATGGGGGACAACGAAACCCACCCGTGCCACCGGCATCACAGGCTGAATCTGGGAAAACAGGCAGGGCAGAAGAGCCATGGGCGCCCGGCTGATTCTTGGCGATGGTTTTTTGAAGACGGATGTCCTCAAGACGTGGCTTCTGACTGTACGATCCGTGCGATCCGTGAGCGGACGCCGCCGTGGCGTTGTCCTGATGGATATGCAGGGAATGCTGCGCCCGAGCATCGTCGCTGACGTGCGCTGTGGCTGGTGGAGCACCCCCCCAGGCAAAAACTAGCACGGCCATCCCCAGCCCTACGATGAGACGCTTGACCAAAACGGCAACATCCACCGTGCTTCTCTCCTTGCCGGGCGATATTTCTATCACGATCATCGCATGATCGTCCACGAAAAAAATGTCTTGCCGCCCCCGTGCGTTCGAGCAGCGTGAACGCACGAAGATCTGGATCTGTCCGCAGGCTGTGTATACCGTGCGTGCCACGGCGAAACATTCGCTGGAAAGGAAGGGTATGGGACATGCTTACCAAGCGGCGCATCGAACACGGTTTCGAAAAACTCGCGGGTTGGATTTTCGATCATGCGGTCGTGACGCTTCTGGGTGTTCTTCTGCTGGTCGGTGGCCTCGCCACCCAGGTGCCGCGCCTCACCCTTGACACCTCAACGGAAGGGTTTCTGAAAGAAGACGATCCGTCGCTTCTGGCCTACAATACGTTCCGGCGCCAGTTCGGGCGGGATGAAATGGTGTTCATCGCCGTCGCGGGAAACGAGGTGTTCGACCCTGTGTTCCTTGCCCGTTTGCGCGCCCTGCACCGGGATCTTGAAGCGAGTGTACCGCACGTCGATGACATCACCAGTCTGGTCAATGCCCGTAACACCCGCGGGGCCGAGGGAGCCTTGATCGTTGCGGATCTTTCGGACCCCTGGCCCGAAGACGACGCGGCCTTGGCCGCGGTGCGCGCCCGGGCGCGGGATAACCCGGTCTACCGTAATCTACTGCTGTCCGAACAAGACCCCGGCGTGACGGCCATCGTCATCCGCACCGATGCCTATTCCCGCGAAGGAGAAGACGCCGATGTGCTCGCCGGGTTCAAGGCTGACCCGCAGACGGCCACGCCCCGTGAGCGCCCGTTCCTCACCGATGCGGAGAACGCCGCCCTGGTCCGCGCCGTGCAGGCGGTGGTGACCCGCCATCAGGCCGAGGATTTCCGTCTTCACGCGGGGGGATCGCCCATCGTCACCGATGTACTCAAGCAGGCGATGCAAGAGAACATGCGCAGGTTCCTTCTCCTTGCCTCCCTTGCCATCGCCGTGGTGCTGGCCCTTTCGTCCCGCCGCGCATCGGGGGTGTTTCTTCCCATGCTGGTGGTCGTCTTGACGCTGGTTTCAACATTCGGCTTCATGGCCGTCGCGGAAATGCCGGTCAAGATTCCGACTCAAATTTTGCCTTCGTTCCTGCTGGCGGTTGGAGTCGGGGCCGCAGTGCATGTCCTTGCGATCTTCTATCGCCAGCTTCAGGCGGAAGCGGAGGCAGCGGCCGAACAACCGAAACGGCGGGCGATCGTGCAGGCCATGGGTCATTCCGGCCTTGCCATCGTCATGACCTCCCTCACCACCGCCGCGGGCCTGGCCTCGTTCGCCGGGGCCGAGATCGCGCCGATCGCCGATTTGGGCCAGGCGGCGGCGGTTGGCGTGCTGATATCCCTTGTGTTCACGATCCTTCTGCTGCCGGCTCTGATCGCCCTTCTGCCCGTGCGGCCCCAGCGGCGCCCCGGCGCGCAAGCGCGCATGGACCGTGTGCTGATCGCCATCGCCACCTTCGCCACCGAACGGCGGCGGGTTGTGTTCGCGATCAGCGCCGTCCTTTTCCTGTTCGGGATCGCCGGGGTCGTCCAGATCCGCTTTTCCCACAAGCCCTTCGAGTGGCTGCCCGCATCGAATCCGGCGCGTGTGGCGACCGACTTCATCGACAGCCGTTTGCGGGGCGCCAGCGTGGTCGAGGTGGTGGTGGATACCGGGCGCGAGAATGGCCTGTACGAACCAAGGGTCTTGAAAGCCCTCGACGGCCTGGAGGATTCCATCGGGCGCATCACAACCGATGCCCTGTTCGTCGGCAAAACCCTGTCGGTTGCCGATATCCTGAAAGAGATCAACCGGGCACTGAACGAGAATCAACGGGAGTTCTATACCATCCCCGACGACCGCGACCTGATCGCCCAGGAATTTCTGCTGTTTTCCAATTCCGGGTCCGATGATCTCGAGGATTTCGTCGATCCCTCCTTTCGGCAGGCGCGTTTCACGGTGAAAATGCCGTGGGTCGATGCGGTGCATTATGCCGGTTTCATGGAAGAGCTAAAAACGCGCTTCGGTTCCGCCTTGGGGGGAGAAACCGCCATCACCGTGACCGGGATGGCGGCCCTTCTCAGCCGCACCATGGATGCGGCCCTGCACAGCATGGCCGTCAGTTATCTTTGGGCGGCGGGCGCCATCACCGCGATGATGATTGTTCTGATGGGCAGCGTCCGTATCGGCCTGGTCAGCATGATTCCGAACTTCAGTCCCATTGTTCTGACCCTTGGGGTTATGGGATGGTTTGGCCTACCGCTCGACCTGTTCACCATGCTGATCGGCTCCATTGCCATCGGCCTTGCGGTGGACGATACCGTCCATTTTCTGCACAATTACCGTCGGTATCATTACGACACCGGAGACGGCGCCCAGGCGGTGCGTCTGACCTTTCTTTCGACCGGGCGGGCCATGTTAGCAACGACGGTTGTGCTGTCCATTGGACTGACCATCCATCAGTTTAGAATGGCCTTCCAGAGGCGGGGGAGCGGCAGGCACGCCTGGATGATTTTGACGATGCGTTGGATGCCGTGCGTGAACCA
>WOUV01000058.1 GCA_009773045.1 Rhodospirillaceae bacterium
CCGCTTTCAAGGTCGATGACCCAGTTGTGCAAGGGACAGGTCACCCGGTGGCCCGAAACGATCCCTTCCGACAACGGACCCTTGCGGTGGGGACAACGATTGAGAAGGGCGAACACCGCATCATCGGCGGTGCGAAACACGGCCACCTGTCCTTCCGGCGTTTCCACCGTGCGCGCGCCGCAGGGCGGAATGTCCTCCAGGGCGCCAATATCAATCCAATTCATCGGTCCGCTCATTGGCGTGTTCATCGGCATCACTCCACCACAGCCAGGGATTGGAATTCACGGGCATCAATCGTTCCGTCGGCCCGTTCACCCCACGGGTCGCTTTGAGTATAGCGCTGGGAATACAGGAAGCGGGTGTAGAGGGCCTTGCGTCCGGCCTCGTCTTCCAAAAGGCGCGTTTTGACATAGGGCAGCCCGACCCGCACCACCCAGGGCGCCGTCCGTTCCAGATAATGAGCCTCCTCCCGGTAAAGCTGAAGAAAGGCGGCGCAGTATTCCAGCACCTCGGCTTCGGTGGCAACGCGGACCAGGGAATCGGTCACTCGCACCTCGACCCCGCCATTACCGCCGATCACGATGTCATAGCCGGCATCGACACACACCACCCCGATATCCTTGATGGTGGCCTCGGCACAGTTGCGCGGGCAGCCCGAAACCGCGAGTTTGACCTTGTGGGGCGTCCAGCTCCCCCACAACAGCTTTTCCAGCTTGACGCCGAGACCGGTCGAATCCTGCGTGCCGAAGCGGCACCATTCGGAGCCGACACAGGTCTTCACCGTGCGCAGGGCCTTGCCATAGGCATGCCCCGACACCAGCCCGGCGGCGCCCAGATCGGCCCACAGGGCCGGAAGCTGCTCCTTGCGCACCCCCAGAAGGTCGATGCGTTGGCCGCCGGTGATCTTGACCGTGGGCACGGCGTACTTTTCCGCCACATCGGCGATGGCCCGCAACTCGGCAGGCGTGGTCAGACCGCCCCAGATGCGGGGCACCACGCTGTAGGTGCCGTCCTTCTGAATGTTGGCGTGCAGGCGTTCGTTGACGAAACGGGAATGGGAGTCGTCCACATATTCCCCCGGCCAGGCGCAAAGAAGATAATAGTTGAGGGCCGGGCGGCATTTGGCGCAGCCGTCCGCTGTCCGCCACCCAAGTACCGCGCGTACCGCCTCTTGCGTTTTCAAGTCGTGCGTCAGGATCGCCTGGCGCACCGCGGTATGCCCCAGATCGGTGCACGAACACACGGCGGCGGAAACCGCCGTTTGGCCTTGGTGTGGGCGCGGACCGCTTCCACCGTCGTCAGCCCCTTGGCCCGGATGGCGGCGACGATCGTGCCCTTGGCAACGCCGTTGCAGCCGCACACCTGGGCCGTCTCGGCCATGGCCGCAACGTCGATTCCGGATGCGGCGGGCTGAAGATCGGCAAAGGCATGGCCGAAAATGATACGGTCGCGGAAAGGGGCGATGTCCGTTTCCCCGCCCATCAGATCGAAGTACCAGCCGCTATCCTCCACCACGCCATAAAGCACCGCGCCAACCAGGCGATCGTCCCGGATGACCAGCTTGCGGTAGATCCCCTTCGTTGCGTCGCGGAACACCACTTCGGCATCCTCGGGACCCGCGGCCCCCAGTTGGCCGGCGGAAAACATGTCGATGCCGGTGATCTTGAGTTTGGTGGAAAGCGGCGGCGCCACATAGGCGGCCTCGGTGTCGCCGGCCAGGCGCGCGGCGCACACCTTGGCCTGTTCCCACAACGGCGCCACCAGCCCGAACACCTGGCCTGCATGTTCGACACATTCGCCGACCGCATGGATGGCGGGATCGCTTGTTGTCATGTCGTCGCCGACCACGATGCCGCGGTTGACGACAAGGCCGCAGTCCTTGGCCAGCGCCACGTTGGGCCGAATGCCGATGGCCACCACCACAAGATCCGCCGACACCGTGCGGCCATCGGCCAGGCGCAACCCTTCGGCCCGCGTCGTGCCGGTGATGGATTCGGTCTGGGCATGGGTGAAAAAGTGCAGGCCGCGTTCGGTCAGATCCCGCTGCAACAGCGTCCCCGCCTCGGCGTCGAGCTGGCGTTCCATCAGGGTTGGCATCAGGTGTACCACCGCCACCTCCATGCCGCGGCGTTTCAGGCCCCAGGCCGCTTCCAACCCCAAAAGGCCGCCGCCGATCACCGCCGCCCGCTTCCAGGTTCCGGCGGCTTCCAGAATGGTTTCGACATCGGCGATGTCGCGGAAGCGCACCACCCCCGGCAGGTCAAGCCCCAGCAGGGGCGGCATCAAGGGGCGCGAACCGGTGGCGATCAAAAGCGCATCATAGGGCACGACCCGCCCCGAAGCCGAGCGGACGGTTTTTATCGCGCGGTCGATGGCGATGACCGGATCGTCGGTATGGAGAACGATGTTGTGTTCCTCATACCAGGACCGGGGATTGATCACGATGTCCTCAAGGGCCTTCTCGCCGGCCAGGACGGAGGACAACAGGATACGATTGTAGTTCGGGTGCGGCTCCTCGCCAAAGACCGTCACGGCAAAGCGCACCGGCGCGCGGGTCAGCAGTTCCTCCACCGTGCGCATCCCTGCCATTCCATTGCCGATGACGACCAGACGGCGGCGCGTGGACAGGTGAACCATCTTTTTATCTCCAAAGCAAAAATAAGGCGTCCGCGGTGTTTCCGTGAGCGGAAGCACCACCGTTGCCGGACGTCGTTATCCGAGGGGGAACCCGTCTTTGGAGTCACATGAAGACGGGCGCCGCTGCCCGCCGGTGAGCAAATTCAAGCAAGAATCATACCGAAGAAAGGAGTGGCCCAGAAACGTCCCGGGGGACAGGACAAGGCTCCATAGGGGTATGGATGATCGCCTAATCATTAGGCTTTCAAGGATTGAATGATTAAATAATATGCATTCCATATCTTTCCCTCCCCGCCGCCGGCTCTGGAATCAACAGCACGATGTTGGCATAAGGCATGCATCTTCAAATCCGCGAGAAGGCCCGCCAAGGATGGCGAGTCCCTCTCTGGCGCCCCCAGTGTTGGGCATGCGGCAATGACGCCGGCAAGACCGCCTTCACGGGTGGCGTTGTCGGCGTTTTTATTTTTTCCAAAGTATGGCATGCCTTTGCGCACCGAACGACAGCACAATAAGGAAACCGTATCCCATGACCTCTCCCCACATGCTCCCGAACACCCTGAGCCGTCGCCAGGCGCTCCTGACCCTTGGGGTCGCTGCCACTGCCGCCATGGTGCCTGCCTGGCCCGTGGCAGCGGCTCCTCTCAAACTCGAAAAGGACCAGCTCCGGCTTGGCTTCATCAAACTGACCGACATGGCCCCCCTCGCCATTGCCTCTGAAAAGGGGTTCTTCGAAGACGAAGGCCTTTACGTCACCCTGGAGCCGCAGGCCAACTGGAAGGTGCTTCTGGACCGAGTCATCGCGGGCGAGTTGGACGGCGCCCACATGCTGGCCGGCCAGCCCCTAGCCGCAACCATCGGTCATGGCACGCAGGCCCACATCGTGACGGCGTTCTCGATGGACCTGAACGGCAATGGCATTACGCTGTCGAACGAGGCCTGGGCGTTAATGAAGCCGCACCTGCCCCGGGGGCCAGACGGCACGATCGCGCACCCGATCAAGGCCGACGCCTTGCAAAAAGTGATCGAACAGTTCAGGGCCGAGGGACGCCCGTTCAACATGGGCATGGTGTTCCCGGTCTCGACCCACAATTACGAATTGCGCTATTGGCTGGCCGCCGGCGGTATTCATCCCGGCTATTATACGCCGTCCAATATTACCGGCCAGATCGGCGCCGATGTCTTTTTGTCGGTGACGCCGCCGCCGCAAATGCCGGCCACCCTTGAAGCCGGCACCATCTCGGGCTATTGCGTCGGCGAGCCTTGGAACCAGCAGGCGGTGTTCAAGGGCATCGGCGTGCCGGTCATCACCGACTATGAAATCTGGAAGAACAACCCCGAAAAGGTGTTCGGCGTGACCCACGGGTGGGCCGAGCAGAACAAGAACACCCACATCGCCCTCGTCAAGGCCTTGATCCGGGCGGCGCAATGGCTCGATGATCATGACAACGCCAACCGGGCCGAGGCGGTGACGATCCTCGCCAAACCCGAATATGTCGGGGCCGATGCCGACGTCATCGCCAATTCCATGACCGGCACCTTTGAATACGAAAAGGGCGACACGCGCGCGGTGCCCGATTTCAACGTGTTCTTCCGCCATTTCGCCACCTACCCCTATTACTCCGATGCCGTGTGGTATCTGACGCAGATGCGCCGCTGGGGACAAATTACAGAGACAAAAACAGACTCTTGGTATGATGAAGTGGCACGGAAGGTCTATCTCCCAGACACCTATCTTAAGGCTGCAAACCTTTTGATTGATGATGGCAAGGCCAGAAAAGAGGATTTCCCATGGAACAGCGACGGCTACCGTCTGGTGACGACGGATTTCATCGACGGCATGGCTTATGACGGCCGCCAGCCCAACGACTACCTGAAGCACTTTCCGATCGGTCTGAAGGAAGGCCAAAAGGTCGAAGGCAACACGGTCGTCGGTGGATAACCCGTTCGGCGCGCCGTGTCGCCAGTGTTTCTTTTTTACGCGCAGACCCAAGGAAAGTATCGTGCCATGATCATAGCCACCAAGGCCATCCCGTCTCCGAAGATCGCCCCCGTCCAGGCCTGCGCGAGCTGCGGCGTTTCCTTTGCCTGGGCCTTCCAGCGCATGACCGACCTTCTGGCGGTGATCGGTTTTGGCTGGTTCAAACCCTTGTGGAAACTTCTCCGCTGGGACAGCCCCCGGGAACAGGCCGTTGAACTATGGCGGCAACTGGGCGTGCCGGCCCTGGCGATCGTCGCCTTTCTGCTGGCATGGGGAAGCCTTGCCCCCCGCGTGCAGACCAGTCTGGGGGCCGTGCCGGGGCCGGTCGAGGTCTGGGCGCAGACCCTCAACCTGTGGGACGACCATCGGGCCGAACGGACCAAGGAAGCCCTCTTCCACGAACGGCAGGCCCGTCGCAACGCGGATCTGTTGGCCGCCGATCCCACGACCGAAATCAAGATCCGCCCCTATACCGGCAAGCCGACCTACCTCGACCAGATTGTCACCAGTCTGAAAACCGTGTTCATGGGCTTTCTGTTCGCCACTCTGGTCGCGGTGCCGCTGGGTGTGCTGAGTGGCCTTTCCAAAACCGCCAATGCCGCGCTCAACCCCCTGATCCAGGTGTTCAAGCCGGTGTCGCCGCTCGCCTGGCTGCCGCTGGTGACCATGGTGGTGAGCGCGTTGTATGTCACTGATGATCCGATGTTCGCTAAAAGCTTTCTCAACTCGGCCATCACGGTCACCTTGTGCTCGCTGTGGCCGACATTGATCAACACCGCGGTCGGGGTTGCCGCCATCGACCGTGACCTGATGAACGTGGGCCGGGTTTTGCAACTGACATGGTTCACAAGCCTGCGCAAGCTGGTGCTGCCTTCGGCTTTGCCGTTCATCTTCACCGGCATGCGGCTGTCGCTGGGGGTGGGGTGGATGGTGCTGATCGCCGCCGAGATGCTGGCTCAGAACCCCGGCCTTGGCAAGTTCGTGTGGGATGAGTTCCAGAACGGTTCCGCGCAGTCCCTCGCCAAAATCATGGTTGCCGTGTTCACCATCGGCCTGATCGGCTTTGCCCTGGACCGGCTGATGTTTGCCCTACAGGCGCTGTTCACCCACGGGATGACCCGCTGAAAGATCATAGACAGATCATATAAAGATCATACGAGGAGCGCTATTCCCATGGAAACGCCCGTTCTGGAACTGAGGAACGTCACCAAGTCCTATGGTCCCGTCCCCGTGCTGAAGGACATCGATCTCGTGCTCACGCCGGGGGAATTCATCGCCATCGTCGGCTTTTCCGGCTCGGGCAAGACTACGCTCATTTCGTTGATGGCGGGGCTGGTCATGCCCGATGCGGGGGCGGTGCTGCTGCACGGCACGCCGGTTACCGGTCCGGGGGCCGACCGGGGGGTGGTCTTCCAAAGCTATTCCCTGATGCCCTGGCTGACCGTACAAAGCAACATCGCGCTGGCCGTCGATTCGGTGATGCCAAAGGCGAGCCGCGCGGAACGGGCGGAACGCACCGCCCATTACATCCGCATGGTCGGTCTGGCGCATGCCGTCGATCGTCGCCCGGCGGAACTGTCGGGCGGCATGCGTCAGCGGGTGGCGGTGGCACGGGCGCTGGCGATGACCCCTGAGATTCTCTTGCTCGATGAGCCGTTGTCGGCCCTCGATGCCCTGACCCGGGCCAAGCTGCAAGACGAGATCGAAACCATCTGGGAACAGGAACGCAAGACAGTGGTGCTGGTCACGAACGATGTGGACGAGGCGCTTTTGCTGGCCGATCGCATCATTCCTCTCAACCCCGGACCGGGGGCGACCCTGGGGCCATCGTTTGCGGTGACTCTTTCCCGCCCGCGGGAACGATCGGCCATCAACCATGATCCGCTCTTCAAGGCCTTGCGCGCGTCCATCACCGAATACCTGATGAAGGCCGGCCAGGAGCGGACGCGCGTCGCAGGCGAAACCACGGCCCTGCCCGCCGTCACCGCCCGCCTCCCCAAGGCATGGCGGGAAGCCGCCCGCACCTATCATCCACAGCGTTATGTCGAGTTTTCACAAATCAAGAAGATCTATCAAACCCCCAAGGGGCCGCTGACGGTGGTTGATGGGTTCGACCTGAAAATGGAAAAGGGCGAGTTCGTCTCCCTGATCGGTCATTCGGGGTGCGGTAAATCGACGGTGCTGACGATGACGGCGGGGCTGACCGACGTTTCAGAGGGGGGGATCATCCTCGATGGCCGCGAAGTCACGACCGCCGGCCCCGACCGCGCCGTGGTGTTCCAGGCGCCAAGCCTGTTTCCCTGGCTGACGGCGGCGGAGAACGTGGCCCTTGGCGTTGACCGGGTGTATCCCCATGCCACGCCCGCCGAACGCAAAGACATCGTGTTCTATTATCTGGAACGGGTGGGCCTGGCCGATGCGACCTCCAAAAAAGCCTTCGAACTTTCCAATGGCATGAAGCAGCGGGTGGGCATCGCCCGGGCCTTTGCCTTGAGTCCCAAACTTTTGCTGCTGGACGAGCCGTTCGGCATGCTCGATTCCCTCACCCGCTGGGAGTTGCAAGAAGTGCTGATGGAGGTGTGGACCCGCACGCGGGTCACCGCCATTTGCGTGACCCACGACGTGGATGAGGCCATTCTGCTCGCTGACCGGGTGGTGATGATGACGAACGGCCCCCATGCCCGCATCGGCACGATCATGACGGTGGATATCCCCCGTCCCCGGACCCGCCGTGCCTTGCTCGACCATCCGCGCTATTATGCCTATCGTGAAAAGGTGCTGTCCTTCCTTGAAGAATACGAAACGGGCGCCCACGGGAGGGCGGTGGCCTGAACCACGGCCTGAACCACGGAAAGCGCGGAGGAGACGCGGCGTTCTATCCCCCTTTGAGAGAATCAGCCCCCTCTCCACCGCGCAACACGTTGAAGAACAAAAGCACCGGCACGCCGATATAGATCGACGAATACGTGCCAGCGACCAACCCCCACAGCATGGCCACGGCAAAGCCCCACAGCACGTCTCCCCCGAACGCCAGCAAGGCGACCACCACCAAAGCCGTGGTCCCGCTCGTCAGAATGGTCCGTGACAAGGTTTCGTTGGTGCTGAGATTCAAGAGATCCTCGAGTGGCATCTTTTTGTATTTACGCAAGTTCTCGCGCACCCGGTCATAGACCACGACCGAATCGTTGATCGAATATCCGGCAATCGTCAACACCGCCGCAACCGATGTCAGATTGAACTCCATCCGGGTGACGGCAAACAGACCGATGGTGGTCACGACATCGTGCAAAAGGGCCAGCATGCCCCCTAGGCCGAACTGCCATTCGAACCGGAACCAGACATAGGCGGCGATGGCCAGAATGGCAAGGCCGGTGGCCCAGGCGCCGCTTTTGATCAACTCGCCCCCCACCTTCGGCCCCACCAGTTCCGTGCGCCGGATGTCCACCGTTCCGCCCAAGGCCGCGCGCACCTTGGCCAGAACGGCGTTCTGGGTGGCTTCCGTCGTGTTTTTGGGCTGTTGCAGGCGGATGATCACCGCGTTGTCGGCACCGACCACCCCTTGCAACTCCACCTCGCCCACATCGAGCGCGTTGAGTTTTGACCGCAAGGCTCCCAGATCGGCAGCCCCATCGGTCCGCGCCTCGACCAGAATGCCCCCCGCGAAGTCGATGCCGAAGTTGAGGCCAAGAAACACCACGGCCAGAATTGAGCCGACCATGGCCAGAACCGAACCAGCCAGCGCCACCCTTCGCGTGCCCACGAAGTCGATGCGGGTGCCATGGGGGATGAAGTCGTAACCGCGATACATCACCTGTCCTTACCCTTGAGACGCCTTCACACAGGAAACACCTGCGGCCGTTTTCGCCGCACCCACACGACGATCAAAAGCCGCGTCACCATGATGGCCGTGAACATGGAGGTCAGGATGCCCAAACCAAGCGTGACGGCAAATCCCCGGATCGGCCCGGAGCCAAATAAAAACAGCAGCACGGCGGCGAACAGCGTCGTCAGATTCGAATCGAGAATGGTGCCAAAGGCCCGCCCGAAACCGGCCTCCAGGGCGTTCAGAATCGGACGGCCCAGCCGGTGCTCCTCCCGCATGCGTTCATAGATCAGAACGTTCGCATCCACCGCCATGCCAAGGGTCAGCACGATGCCGGCGATGCCGGGCAGGGTCAGGGTCGCCCCGATGGCACTCAAAAGCCCCATCAGTACCCCAAGGTTGACCAGCAGGGCCAGATCGGCGAACAGACCGAACAAACCATAAGCGATCCCGACACACACCACCACCAGTCCAAACCCGACGAGGCAGGCGATGGCCCCGGCGCGGATGGAATCGGCCCCCAGTCCCGGCCCGACGGTCCGCTCCTCGAGATAGGTCAGCGGCGCCGGCAGGGCACCGGCCCGCAGCAGCAAGGCCAGATCCTGGGCCTCCTGCGTCGTGAAATGGCCCGAGATGATGCCGCTACCGCCCAGAATGGGTTCGCGGATCACCGGCGCGCTGATAACCTTGCCATCCAGCACGATGGCAAGCCGTTTGCCGACGTTTTCCTGGGTGATCTTGCCGAACTTGCGCCCACCCAGGGGGTTGAAGCGGAAATTCACGACCGGCTGGCCGTTCTGGAACGAGGGTTGGGCGTCCACCAGATCATCGCCCGACACTTCCACTTTTTTCCGCACCGGCACGATTCCCTCTCGGGTATCCGCGCTGGGCAGAAGGTGGGTGCCGGGCGGGGGGGGCTGGCGGGCGACGATGGCCTCCGCCCCCACCCGCTCATCCACGAGATGAAGGGAAAGCCGTGCCGTGCGGCCGATCAGGCGCTTGATGCGGTCGGGATCATTCACGCCGGGCAGCTCGACGATCAGGCGGTCCGCCCCCTGGCGCAACACGGATGCCTCGCGCGTGCCCGATTCGTCCACCCGCCGGCGGACGATTTCGATCGACTGCGTAACGGCGGCGTCCTGCCACTCCCGCAGGGTCTGCTCGGTATGGCTGAGGCGAAAGGTGTCCTCCCCCTGCCGTTCGATCCGGACCGAACGGTCGAGATCGCGCAACAGCTCCCGCGCCGCCTCGCGCTGGGCGGGATCGGGGATGGTGACGGTGATCCCCTCGGCGGCGGTGGTCAGATTCTGCTGGCGAATGCCGGCCTGGCGCAAGGCGTCCCGCACACTTTCCGTCAGATTGGTGAGCTGTTCGCGGGTGACCTCGCGCACGCCCACCTCGATCAGCAGGTGAGACCCCCCCTGCAAATCCAGGCCCAGATTCACCGGCTGCCACCACGACGGAAGCCGGGCCGCAAGGTCACAGCCAAGAACATTCGGCAACGCAAAAAAAAGACCCGCCATGCAAATGGCGACCACCAGACCTATTTTCAACCGCGAAAAATAAAGCATGAGTTCTTCTGAATGGTTCTACGTCATGAAACGATCACGTTCACTTGTTTTTACCGCCAAGAAGTTTTCTCAGGCCAGGCAGGACGCCTGTTTCTTCCTTTGCAGCCCCGGATTCCTCGTCTGAACTGCCCGTTCCTTCCGCCTTGCCCCCGACCGGTTCGGTTTTGGCCATGACACTTGTGATGGTGTCCCGCACCACCCGCACCCGCACAGTGTCGGCGATTTCGAGCATGACTTCCTGCTCGTTCACCACCCTGGTCACCAGACCGATGATGCCGCCCGCCGTGACCACCCGGTCGCCGCGGCGCAGGGCACCTAGCATCTCGCGATGCTGTTTCATCTTTTTCTGCTGCGGTCGGATGACCAGAAAGTAGAACACGAGAAAAATCAGGCCGAACATCAACAAGGTGTTGAAAAGCTCGGTCGAACCCTGCTGGGCACCGGTCTGGGCATAGGCTGGAAGGATGAACGGCATCCGGAGACTCCTGAAACACTGTCATGGACACGGCGTGTCGGACTATAACGGCCCCTGTTCAAACTGCAATCGCAAAGCGCCTCGGAAAAAAAGCATTTATAAGGCGAGGCCCCCGATCTCAGCCCCCGATCTCAGACAGGCGAGGGATCGGCGGCGGCGGTGCGCCGTGCCCGCCAGCGAATCAACCGAGACAGCAGATCGCCCCCGCACGCCTCCATCTCGTGCGCCAGGCGATACGGCACGCCCCCGACATCCCGCCTTGACGCAATACAGCTCCGGCGTCATGCGCTGCCGGTCCACACCCCCCCCCAGGTCAAAGGTCTGCGCCCCGCGTGCCCGGGCCGCCAGCATCGCCTGCCACAACAAGAACCGCTCCACGCGGGGATTTTCTTCCCCCGCATCGACGGTGCTGCCCAGATATTCTGCGGTGTTGCCATAAAACCCCATGAGCGCCCCTCCCAAAGGCCGTCCTGCGCGACGGACCTCACACACCAACAGGCGCTGCCCAGGTGGCAGGGCCGCCTGCAACCGGCGCACGGCCATGGGCGTCAGGCCGGCGGCAAACATGTGCGTTCAAGGGAAACGGACCAGAAACGACTCAAAAGCGGTCTCGTCCGTACACACGACTCCTTCAAGTCCACTGCCTTCCGCTTCTTCCAGAAGGACGCGCCAGCGGGGACGCAGGCGGTTGCGCAGGGCCTCGGGCGGAATGGTCAAATCCACGAGCACCGACGCCC
>WOUV01000059.1 GCA_009773045.1 Rhodospirillaceae bacterium
TCATCGCTACGCCGGGGGAGCGCCTCTCCCCGGCACAGAACCGGCCACAGGCCGAAAACCAGCAGCAGCACCGCCTTCACGATTCGTCGGTTTTTCATGGCGGAAAATAACGGCACGGCCTTCTCCTGAGACTCCTGAGAGACTGAATTTTCTCCTTATTTTCCTCTGAGGCGGTGATAGTCGATGCGATCCCTTTCTTGGCCTCCCGTCGCTTCCAATCTCCGGTCGGCCAGTTTGTCAAGCAGTTCCTGTCGCGTGACATCGCTTCCGATTAACCTGGCAAAAGCACTCATGGTTACCGGCCCCATCTGTTTGTCCACTGCGATTGGTTCTTGGCCAGTTTTTCTGTACACATCATTGATTGCCTGTTGAATCACCCCCGTGCCGCCGGCACGGCCATGACGAAACAACGTGTCCGCAAGCGCCGACGCAGAGTGGGCATCCATGTTGCTGAGACTCCCACTGCCACCCACCGTGCGCAAGGTATCATCAAGATAAAATAGATAAACCCTCGCCATCTGATCGTGGGTCAGATCGGCGACTTTTGTGACCCCTTCCAGACTATCGACGTGTCTACTAAACTGGGCCAGTCTCAAGGTTTCGTCAAGAATACCACCCTTGGCGCTGCTGGTGGGATCCTTTTTCGATCCTCCCTCGGCACCATAGATGTTCATGAGCATGCCTTTGTCGATAACGGACAGACCTGGGATTTTGTCCACGCTTTGCTTGAATTGATCCCAGTCTTGCTGGTTTATAGTGCTACGGCGATAATCGGGTGGACTTGAGGGAACCGAATGCTCATAGGTTGGACTCGTTTGAACTTCCACGGGTGCGCGGGGAGGATAAATGTTGATCAGAAGGGTACCGTCAGGCTGCGGAGCGTCCTTTAACTGAGCAGAAGTCGTTCGTGTGGGAACGACATTGGCGCTTGTCTTTTCCTCCGGCGCCTCTGCGGCAAGGATGCCAAGTGGCCGTGGGGTAGGCGGATCGCCACCGAGGAAGGCATGTTTCTGGGCGTCGGTTGCCAGGTGGTCAAGGATCCCCGCGGCATATCCCTCGGCGCGTTGCGGATCGCGTTCGGCGATCTGCGCGACCAGATCGCGTGCCCGCGCGATGCCGGTTGGCCCCAAATGAATGATATCCAGTGCCATCCATTTGGAATGCTCGCCATCATGGGCGCTGTGGCGGGAAAGATAATCGGCGCTACGGCGGTTCATGGAATATTCCTCGACGTTCAAGTCCGGCAGACCGGGGATGGGCCGCAACGTGGGCCGAGGGGCGCGATAGGTCAACAATCCTTCCTCGCCCCGTTTCAGCTTCTGGTGGTGTTCCACAACATGTTCCCAGGAAGGGGGCGTATAGTCCTTGAACCGCTCGCCGAACCGCTGCCTCAGGGTGGCGAGGGTCGGTCCTTTGGGTGCAATCAGACCGTCCACATCCAGGTTGTTGCGCCGCTGGAAGGTGCGGATGCCATCTTCCAGCTCCTGGTCGATATAGCCGGTCGGCCCATCGGTACGGCGGAGATCCCACAAACCATCGTTGCCAAGAATGGTTTGGATCTTGACCACGTCCCCGGGTTCGTTCCGTCCCCGGCGCCCCACCGGCGCCCCGATCATGAACCACTCGTCCGGAGGAAGGCGACGTTTCAATTGGCGTTCCAGCCAATCGTGCTCGCCCGGCAAAATCGTGTTGGCCGATAAGGGGTTGGCCCGCTCCGCCGTATTTTCTTGTGGCCGTTCGGAAGAGTCGAAAGTGCTGTCACGCCAGCCACTTCCCATACGTGTAAGAAGGTTCATCATGCGTCTCCTTTTTATCCTATGGCGCCGATACGCCGGTTGCCCGCATTGGCACATAGGAAAGAAGTTTTATCAAGGCATAAAATACCTCTATATAGGAACAAAGACCAGGGCCTGTTGAGATTCAGGCTTCACAAGAGGCGTAAGAGGCTGATTCGAAAGTTCACGTTGCGACCCCTCGTCGTGTTGTGACCCCTTGCGTATCGCGGACGTGATAGAGTAAATTAGTGTCTGTTTTTTATACTCCGGACTCGAAAAACAGAGATGACGATGAAGGCAAGGTTTGTCGCCGCTTCTGCGGTGGGAGTGGGGCTTTATCTTTCTGTCATGAATGGGTCCGTCCTTGCGTGGAGCGATACCCTCCAGGCGGAAGAGGGGTTTCTTGCGGTGGCCGATTCCAACTCTGGCGCACGGCGCAAACAGTCCTCGCCCCGCAAACCGGAAGTGACACAAACTTCCATTTCCCCCTTTGAGGCTGAATGCGCCTGGACGGGCAAGCGAGTCGTCAGTTTGTTAAAGCGTGAAGACGTGGATACGGCGCAGGCTTTCAATCGTTTCTATGGGTCTTTTGGGTGTCCGTCCGTGCATATCGGAAAGTCTTTCGGGTGTGTTGTCGCCTCGGAATCGGAACGGGAGGCCATCGATGCACGAATCGATCGCTGCTGGGCCGATCCGTATACACGTTTTTTCCCGCCCGTGCTGCCTAAAGGCGCCACTTCTCCTCCTGCTGCTTCCCCCCAGCCGGAACAGGGTCGTCGGCCGCCGGAACGGCGTCCGTGAACCCAACGGGACGCTCCTTTTCGGGAGGCGGTGGAGTCGCGGCGACGGAGGAAACCATTGCCGAAGCGGCGCGGCTTCTGCGCGCGGGGGAACTTGTGGCCTTTCCAACCGAAACGGTCTACGGGCTGGGGGCCGATGCGGGTAACGACCGGGCGGTGGCCGCTCTTTTCGCGGCCAAGGGCCGGCCGCAGTTCAATCCTCTGATCGCCCATGTAGCCACGGTCGAGGCGGTGGCAGCCTTGGGCGAGATGACCCCCCCCGCCCGCAGGCTGGCGGAACATCTATGGCCAGGGCCGCTGACCCTTGTGGTGCGCCGGCGCCGTGACTGCCCGGTGTCCAGGCTGGCCTCGGCGGGGCTTGAAACCCTTGCCGTGCGGATTCCGGACCATCCTGTTGCCCGTGCCCTGCTGACCGCGGTGGGTGGCCCCGTCGTTGCGCCCAGCGCGAATCGTTCCGGCGGCGTGAGTCCGACGACGGCGGCCCATGTGGCCGATTCGTTTGACGGAATCGCCGCCCTCATTCTGGACGGCGGCCCGTGCCGGGTGGGGGTGGAATCGACGGTGGTGGATCTTTCCGGCGCGCATCCGGCGCTGTTGCGCCCCGGGGGCACGGCGCTTTCGTCCATCGAACGCCTGATCGGTCCCCTGGCCTCTCTGGAGGAGGAGATGGGGGCGCCGCGCGCACCCGGACAGCTGACCCGTCATTATGCCCCGAACCGCCCCGTGCGGCTTGAGGCCCACGACCGCCGGCCCGGCGAGGTGCTGCTGGGGTTTGGCCACGTCGTTGGCGCGACTCTGAATTTGAGTCCACGGGCCGATCTGGAAGAGGCCGCGGCCAATCTGTTTGCCATGCTGCGCGCCTTGGACCGGCCCGATGTTGTTGCCATTGCCGTCAGCCCGGTGCCCGCGTTCGGTCTGGGCCTTGCGATCAACGACCGCTTGCACCGGGCCGCCGCTGACAGGGACGAAAACGACGATCTCGCTCCCCGTGCACAGGGGGATGCGAAGAATGAAAGACCTGTCTGAAAACTCCGGGGCCATTGGGTGAACCCGATGGCCCTGCTGAAAACGCCTCTCTTCCTTTCCCTTGACGAGCGACCAGGGGCATGGTGCGGGAACTGTTCGGCAGGACAGCCATTCCCACCTCTCTTGGGGGGGGCGATGATCGATGAGAACGCACATGAAAAGGATGTCTGCTCCCTCGCGTTTTGTTTTTTTGCGACAGGGGACCGCAAGGTTA
This sequence comes from Rhodospirillaceae bacterium, assembly GCA_009773045.1. Lineage (GTDB taxonomy): Bacteria > Pseudomonadota > Alphaproteobacteria > Rhodospirillales > Rhodospirillaceae > WOUV01. Next base: position 3,816 of record WOUV01000059.1, read on the forward strand.
TTGACAAAGGCCTGCACTATGTCCTTCCTATAAAGGACGGCGTTGCTTCCATGCGTGCCGATATGCCATGCGCAAAGCGGGTGCTTGATGACGGTTGCAGCCCAAAGTGTCGCGCGTTCCAACTCGCCTCCAGCTGGAGGGGGAGGGGAGTGCGCGCCAAAGGGCGGAGCAGGTCACCGGCGGGTTTGTCGCATCTCCCCTTCTCTTCTTCCTGTTTCTGATCAGACCCTGCGACTTAGAGGCCCCTGGACGTGCTGAGGGCGTCGGCGTGACGCGCGTTCAGGGGAGACCAATCCATCACGAGTCTCAAGGGTCTTACGGGAGAGCGTCATGACACCCACCACGGACAATAATCGTATCATTATCTTTGATACGACCCTGCGGGATGGCGAGCAATCGCCGGGGGCCTCCATGGATTTGGAGGAAAAGCTGAAAATCGCCCAGCTTCTGGAGGAAATGGGCGTTGATGTGATCGAGGCGGGTTTTCCCATCGCGTCCAACGGCGATTTCGAGGCGGTGCGGCACATCGCCACTACGCTCAAAACGGCGGTGGTGTGCGGCCTGTCCCGCGCGGCCCGGGGCGATATCGAGCGCTGTGCCGAAGCGATTGCACCCGCACCACGCCGGCGCATCCATACGTTCATCTCCACCAGCCCCCTGCACATGAAGTACAAGTTGCAGATGACGGCGGATCAGGTGTATGAACGCGTGCAGGACAGCGTGCGACATGCCCGGTCCTTCACCGATGATGTGGAATGGTCGGCGGAAGATGGGTCACGCACCGAACCCGATTTCCTATGCCGTTGCGTGGAGGCCGCCATCCGGGCCGGCGCCCGGACCATCAACATTCCCGATACGGTGGGTTATGCGATTCCCGACGAGTTCGGTGCCGTGATCGCCATGCTGTTCAACCGGGTGCCCAACCTGGATCAGGCCGTTCTTTCGGTGCATTGCCACAATGACCTGGGACTGGCGGTGGCCAATGCCCTGGCCGCCGTGCAGGCCGGTGCTCGCCAGGTGGAATGCACGATCAACGGTCTGGGGGAGCGGGCCGGCAACGCGGCGCTGGAGGAGATCGTCATGGCCTTGCGGACCCGTTTCGACCATCTGCCCTTTACCACCGGTGTGAAAACCGAGATGATCACCCGTGCCTCCAAACTGGTTTCGGTCCTCACCGGCTTTCCCGTCCAACCCAACAAGGCCATCGTCGGCGCCAATGCCTTTGCGCACGAGGCGGGGATTCATCAGGACGGTTTGTTGAAGCACGCGGCAACCTATGAAATCATGACCCCGGAATCGGTCGGGCTGTCGCAGTCGAAGATCGTTCTTGGTAAGCATTCCGGCCGCCATGCCTTCCGTGAAAAGGTGCGGGCGCTGGGCTATGAGCTGGGGGACAATGCGCTGGAAGAGGCGTTCAGGCGCTTCAAGGCGTTGGCGGACAAGAAGAAAGAGGTGTTCGAGGAAGATCTCGCGGCCCTGGTCGATGACGAACTGGCGCAAGGCACGCCAGGGGAGGAACGCCTGCGGTTCAGCCTGCTGGAGGTCGTCTGTGGCTCGCGGCAGCCGACGGCCGATCTGGAACTGGTGATCGATGGCGTGACACGCCGGGTCCGGGCCACCGGCAACGGGCCGGTCGATGCCATTTTCATTGCCATCCGCACCTTGTTTCCGCACGAGGCCCACCTCAGTCTCTATCAGGTCCACGCGGTCACGCAGGGCACCGATGCCCAGGCCGAAGTGACGGTTCGGCTGGAAGACGGGGGGCGTTCGGTCAATGGTTGCTGTGCCGATACCGATACCCTGGTCGCCTCGGCCCGGGCGTATGTGAACGCATTGAACAGAGTATTGGTACGGCGGGAGAAAACGGCGCCGGCGGCCCTGTCGGCCTGATGCGGGAGGAAAGGCGTCTTGCCCGCATGGTGTGGGCGGGACGTCTGTGTTCTCAGGCATGCTGTCATGGTGTGTGCACGGTGTTTGATTGGTTGGTTCCGGTCTTGCCGAAGGTGTGTTGCCCCTGGTAAATGTGTATGTTTCCCTGATCATCGGGCGGACTTTCAAGCGAGGGATTATGTTTTCGCGATTGACGGGTTGGTTGTCGTCCGACATGGCCATCGACCTCGGCACGGCCAATACGCTGGTCTACGTCAAGGGTCGGGGCATCGTCCTGAACGAGCCGTCGGTGGTGGCCATCGTCGAAATCAAGGGCAAGAAACAGGTGCTTGCCGTTGGCGAGGAGGCGAAACAAATGCTGGGGCGCACCCCCGGCAACATCCAGGCCATCCGTCCCTTGCGGGATGGCGTGATCGCCGATTTCGAGGTGGCGGAAGAAATGATCAAGCATTTCATCCGCAAGGTCCATAACCGCCGCAGCTTCGCAAGCCCGCTCGTCATCGTTTGCGTCCCATCGGGTTCAACGGCGGTGGAGCGCCGCGCCATCCAGGAATCGGCCGAAGCCGCGGGCGCACGGCGGGTCTATCTGATCGAGGAACCCATGGCGGCCGCCATCGGTGCCGGCCTTCCCGTGACCGAGCCGACCGGCTCCATGGTGGTGGACATCGGCGGTGGGACGACCGAAGTGGCCGTGCTGTCCCTTGGCGGTATCGTCTATTCCCGATCGGTGCGGGTGGGGGGCGACAAGATGGACGAAGCCATCATTGCCTATATCCGCCGCAACCATAATCTTCTGGTTGGCGAAGGATCGTCCGAGCGGATCAAGAAGGAAATCGGTTCGGCCTGTCCCCCGGAAGATGGCAACGGGCGGATCATGGAAATCAAGGGCCGTGATCTGATGAACGGCGTGCCGAAGGAACTCGTCATCACCGAACAGCAAATCGCCGAAAGCCTTGCCGAGCCGGTCAGCGCCATCATTGAGGCGGTGAAGGTGGCCCTGGAACACACCGCGCCGGAACTCGCCGCCGATATCGTGGACAAGGGGATCGTTTTGACCGGAGGGGGGGCCTTGTTGTCAAATCTTGATTACGTGCTGCGTCACGCCACCGGCCTGCCGGTGTCGATTGCCGATGATCCTTTGTCGTGTGTGGCGCTGGGCACCGGTCGGGCGCTGGAGGAAATGAAGCGTTTGAGAAATGTTCTCAGCAGCATGTATTAGGACACCCAAGGAAAGGCAGCACGCCGGGAACAGAGCGCAGGACACAGGCCAGAGGAGAATGACGGGTGAAGCCCACCGCGAGTCAGATGTTCCGGATTGGGATCTTCCGGTCACTCCTGCATCGCTTCACATTTCTGACACTGGTCGTCGTGGCGTTCGGTCTGATGCTGCTGGGCAAGGCCGATACCCTACTGGTTGACCGGGTGCGGAGTAGTGTCGGCGATACGTTGGCACCGTTACTGGATGTTTTGTCCCGTCCCGCTGCCAATATTGCCGCCTGGGTCGAAAGCGCGCGTTCCCTGGTGGCAACACGAACGGAAAATGTCCGTCTCAGGGAAGAGAACAAACGACTTTTGCAATGGCAGGCCGTGGCCCGTCGCCTTGAGGTCGAGAACCAAGCCTTGCGTCATTTGCTGAAAGTGGTACCGGAACCTTCCGGGGCATTTGTTTCCGCCCGGGTCGTCGCCGTGACGGAAGGGCCTTTTGTCCGTACGGCTTTGCTCAATGCGGGTCACGAGGACGGTGTACGCAAAGGTCAGGCCGTGCTGACCGGGGACGGGTTGGTGGGGCGGGTCGACAGGGTGGGGGACCGTTCTGCCAGCATTCTGCTTTTGACAGATATTAATTCACGAATCCCCGTGAGCATTGTCCCTTCGCGCAACCGGGCATTGCTTGTTTCGAACAAGGGGCGGTTGCAGCTTGTTTATGTCATGGGCGATGGTCCCATCGCGCCGGGGGATCGTGTCGTGACTGCCGAGGATGCCAGCGCTTTTCCCCCCGACTTACCGGTGGGCGTGGTGGGGCGCATGGAGGATTCGTTGATCGAGGTACAGCCGTTCGTCCAGCCCGCCAGTCTGGAATACGTTCGTCTGGTGGATTATGGCCTTAAAGGGATTCTGCCGGACCCGCCGGAAAGGGGAGATCTCCGGTGAAGGCGACTCTCTGGCAACGCTTCAATCAGATAGTCTGCAATCTGGTGCCGCTGTTTCTGATTCTGGGACTTGCGGTGGTGTCGGTGCTGCCGATGCGCCTGCCCTATTATGCCGACGTGGCGCCCATGCTCACCGTGATCGGGGTGGGGTACTGGTCCATCGTCCGTCCCGATCTGATGCGGCCCAGCTTTGCCTTTGGCTGTGGTGTGTTCGAGGATCTTTTGACCGGGACATCGCTTGGATTCAATGCCCTTGTGCTGTTGTGCATTCATGCAATGGTTGCATCACAACGGCGGTTTTTCCTAGGGAAATCCTTTCTGGTCTGGTGGTGGGCCTTCGCCTTGGTCGCGCTGGTGGCCGTTTTGTTGAAATGGTTTTTGTTCGCGGTGATCGTCGATGCCATCATTCCGCTGGACCGTGTTCTGTTCAGTTATGTCATCACCGTCCTGATCTACCCTTTGTGGGGACGTCTGTTTGCCAGTCTGGAAGTGGCCCTGGTCCGGGAGGGATGATGCACGGCGATCCCGATCGCGCCAGAGTGCTGACCCGGCGCGTGGTCGTGCTGGGTCTGGGACAAATGGGACTGTTTGGCGCCCTGATCGCCCGACTGTATTATTTGCAGGTGATCGATGGGGATCGCTACACGCTGTTGTCGGATGAAAATCGCTTCAATACGCGCCTGCTGGCACCGCCCCGTGGCCGCATTCTTGACCGCTTTGATGTGCCACTTGCGATCAACACGCCCAATTTCGTCGTTCAGGTTGTTCTAGAAAAGGCCGAGAACCTGGAGCGGACGCTGGAGTCCCTGTCGCGGTTGATCCCGCTTTCCGACCACGACCGCCAGCGCATTCGTCGTGATGTGGAACGCCGGCGCAGTTTTGTGCCTGTGATGGTGCGCGAGAATCTGACGTGGGAGGAAATGGCCCACATCCAGGTCAACTTTCCCGACCTTGCAGGCGTCATGATCGAACAGGGCCTGACCCGCTTTTATCCCTTGCAGGATCTGGGGGCGCACGTGTTGGGCTATGTGGCGGCGGTGGCGGAGGAAGACCAGACCGGTGACCGCCTTCTGGAAGTGCCGGGCTTTCGCATCGGCAGGGCCGGGATCGAGCGGACCTATGACCTTGCGCTCCGGGGGCAGGGCGGAACCTACACGGTTGAGGTCAACGTCGTGGGGCGCGTCATCAAGGAAGTGGACCGGCGCGAGGGAGAACCCGGCAACGATGTGCATCTCACGCTCGACATCCGTCTGCAACGATTTGCCGCCGGGCGTCTGGGGGAGGAAAGCGCCGCCGTGGTGGTGATGAATATCCTGACAGGAGAGGTCATCGTCCTTGCCTCCACCCCCAGTTTTGACCCCAACCGTTTCAGCCGGGGTCTCAGCACCACCGAATGGAAGACGCTGAATTCCCATCCCCGGCTGCCTTTGACCAACAAGGCCATCGCCGGCCAGTATGCGCCAGGGTCCACGTTCAAGATGATGGTGGCGCTTGCCGCCCTGGAATCCGGTGTCATCACACCCGAGGTCCGCGTGTATTGTCCGGGCCATCTCTCGCTGGGCAATACCCGTTTCCATTGCTGGAAAAAGGGCGGGCACGGCAGCATGGACATGGTGCTGGGGCTGCAAAATTCATGCGATGTTTATTTTTATGACGTGGCGCGGCGGGTCGGGATCGACCGCATCGCCGAAATGGCGCGGCGTTTCGGCTTGGGCACAAAGCTTGGCCTTGATCTGCCGGGGGAACGGAGCGGCCTTGTGCCCGACCGCAAATGGAAAATGAAAGCCTTCAAGGAACCCTGGCATCCGGGGGAAACGCTGGTGGCCGGTATCGGCCAGGGGTTCATGCTCGCCACGCCGTTGCAGTTGTGCACCATGGCGGCCCGGATCGCCAACGGCCGGGTTCGGGTCACGCCCCGTCTCAACCTTGGACCGGGGCAAAACGGCGCGCAGGCCCCGGAATCGTTCGAATCCCTTGGCGTCCAGCCGGGGAACATCGCCGTCGTTCGCCGGGGCATGTATGCGGTTTCGAATGTGCCGGGGGGTACCGCCTATAACAGTTCACGACTCGATCTGTCGGGGGTGGCCATGAGCGGCAAGACCGGAACCTCGCAGGTGCGGCGCATTACATTGAGTGAACGCGCAAGCGGGGTGAAAAAAAACGAGGATCTGCCCTGGGAGTGATCGTTGAACACGGCGGCTCAGGCTCGAAAATAGCAGCGCCCATTGCCCGCGATGTCATGCGCGAGGTGTTGAAATTGGATCTGGCTCGGAGTCTCTCCGCCGTGTCATGACCAACGCGGATCTCAACGTTTTGTCCCTGCCCGCAGGGTTTGCGGGCGAGACGCCCACGCTCAAGGGTAGATGGTATAGCATATTTCCCGTTTTAAGGAAGATCTCCCATGCAAAGCCTGTGGTCCGATGCCGACGCCAAGACCTGTGTGGCGACCTATGCCGCCTGGGGGCGGGATGTGGCGTTGCGGGTCTACACGTCCCGCCTGCTGGGGAAAGAGCCGAAGCTGGTGCTGCACGGGGGGGGGGGGGGGGGGGGGGGCGATACGGTGGAGGTCCTGTGTGTCAAGGGCAGCGGGTGGGACATGGCCACCATCGAGCCTGCCGGCCTGCCCGCCGTTCGTCTGGCGCCGTTGCGCCGGCTGCTCGCGCGCGAATCCCTTGCCGATGAAGCGATGGTCGATTATCAGCGCGGCGCCCTGCTGAACAGCCAGGCGCCCAATCCGTCGGTTGAAACCCTGCTGCATGCCTTCCTGCCGCACAAGTTCATCGATCATACCCACGCCAATGCCGTGCTGGCGCTGGTCACCCAACCGGACGGCGCGGCCCGTTGCGCCGCGGTGTATGGCCGCCGCATGGCGGTGGTGCCCTATATCATGCCGGGCTTCGCGCTGGCCCGGACAGCGTATGAAATTGCCCAGGGCGCTCCCGAAGCCGAAGGATTGATCCTGTTGAAGCATGGCCTGTTCACCTTTGGCGATGATGCCCGGCAGGCTTATGAGCGCATGATCGAAATGGTTTCCTTGGCGGAAGAATATATCACGCGAACAAAGGCCAAGGGATTTCCGGGGGCTGCCGTGCCGGCCGCCCCCCTGTCGCAGACCGATGTGGCGCCTGTTTTGCGTGGTCTCGTGAGCCAGACGGCAGGAGAGGACCGTAAGATGGTGCTGGCCTTTCGCACCGGTCCGGCCGTTCTTGACTACGTGAACGGGGCGGATGTGCGCGATTATGCCTGCCGCGGTCCCGTCACGCCCGACCATGTGATCCGAATCAAGCCCTGTCCCTTGGTGGTTCCGGCACCCGTGGCCGGCGAAGAGGCCGGTTTCGCCGTGGCGGTTCGGGAGGCCCTGGCGCGGTACGTGGCCACCTATCAGGACTATTTCCGTCGCAATAACGCGGCCTCGTCCGTGCCAAAGAAACCCCTTGACCCGATACCACGGGTGATTCTGGTGCCGGGTCTGGGGCTGTTTGGCGTGGGCGCTTCGGCGCGCGAGGCCGCCATTGCCGCCGATCTTGCCGAAACCACCGTCGCCGTCATCACCGATGCCGAACGGATCGGGCGGTTCGAAAGCATCACCGAGGCAGAACTATTCGCCTTCGAACACTGGTCACTGGAACAGGCCAAGCTGGGTCAGGCCAGCGAAAAGCCGCTGGCCCGTCATGTGGTGGTGGTGACGGGGGGTGGTTCGGGCATCGGTGCGGCCACGGCGGTGGCTTTCGCCCGTGCCGGGGCGGAGGTGGCCGTGCTGGATGTGAACGGGGACGCCGCCCTGACCCAGGCCGCCCGGATCAAGGGGCTTGGCATCGCGTGCGATGTGACGAACGCCGTGGCGGTGCGCGCGGCCTTCGATGCCGTGTGTGTACGGTATGGGGGGGTGGACATCGTTGTTTCCAACGCCGGAGCGGCCTGGCAGGGTGTTCTTGCCGATGTCGAGGAGGCGGTGTTGCGCACGAGTTTCGAGGTGAACTTCTGGGCGCATCACTCCGTTGCCCGCAATGCCGTTCGCATCATGCGGGCACAGGGAAGGGGGGGGTGTGTGCTGTTCAACATTTCGAAACAGGCGGTCAATCCCGGTCCGGCGTTTGGTCCCTATGGCCTGCCGAAGGCGGCGACCTTGGCCTTGATGCGCCAATACGCGGTTGACCATGGGGCGGAGGGTATCCGGGCCAACGCCGTCAACGCCGACCGCATCCGCTCCGGCCTTTTGACCGAAACCATGATTTCCACCCGGGCCGAAGCCCGGAGCGTGACCGTATCGGACTACATGGCCGGCAATCTTTTGCGGCAGGAGGTGACCGCCGATGACGTGGCGCAAGCCTTTGTGGCCCTGGCCCGCGCCCGCAGCACCACGGGCGCGGTCCTGACCGTGGACGGCGGCAACATTGCGGCGGCGTTGCGCTGACAGGGGGCGAGGGCACTTTCGGATCACGCCAAACCGCTCACATACCCCGCATAGGTGTCCGCATCCATCAACGCCCCCGCTTCCTCGGACGCACGGGTCAGCCTTAAACGGACGATCCATCCCTCGCCCAAGGGATCGGTGTTGACCAAGGCGGGGTTTTGGATCAGCGCCTCGTTCACGGCCACCACGATTCCGGTCATCGGGGCATAGATCTCGCCTGCCGCCTTGGCCGAATCCAGTACCGCCACTTCCTCTCCCTTTTCCAC
>WOUV01000060.1 GCA_009773045.1 Rhodospirillaceae bacterium
AACTGTCGCCGCCAACCCGCCGACACCCGCAAATCGTAACCAGCCAAACCCTTCACGACGCCGTGCCGCCTAATGCACAGCTTTGGTTCACACCCGCCTGTTCCCCCTGTTGAGGGCCACAGGCGGCGAACGGTGCATCGGCATTGGTGTTTTCATCTTTTCCGCTCATTGGTGCGATTCTCCTGTTTGAAAAAAAGCTTTCGACCCGTGATCGGTCACGATCACGGGTTCAAGATATTATGATTGTACCCACTCGTAAACCTCGTCCTCCGCACCGTCACGACAGGAAGAGCCGCAGCCTCCGCAAGCGCTTTTCCCACCGACCGCCCGGATGCGATGGCGCGTCTGCCAGTGGCCGACGAGATCCCGCACGACCGCGGGCGAGGCATCGAAATGGGTGGCGATTTCGGCAACGCTCGCCCGGTTTCGCTGGGACAGGTAGGTTTTCAACCCCAACAGAGTCATTGTCGTCTCTCCCATGTTTCAACCCCAACGTGCTTCAACCTCGACAACGGGACGGCGCACGCCCTGGCCCAGCATCCGCATCAGGACCAGCGCGAACCCCAGGAACAGCAAGCCTCCGCCGATCCACAGGCTGGAGGTTTGCGGATCACGGGAAAAGGTCATCGTCTGATAGAAAACAACGGCGGTGACATAACCGATCCCGGTTCCCCACACCGCGCTGAACACCGCCCAACGCCAACCCGCTTCCTGACTGATGGTGCCAAGAGCGGCCACGCACGGCGCATAGAGCAGCACCAGCAGAAGGTAGGCAAAGGCACCGATGGCGCCGTCGAATCGGGTCGTCATGGCGCCGAACACGCCTCCTTCCACTTCCAGAGTCGCCGCGGCCTGTTCGGCATCGGCCACGAAACCGACATCAAGGCCCAACGGATCCGTGAGTTTCCCCAGGCTGTCGGCAAGATTTTTTGGAATGGTCAACACCGCCCCCCACAGCCCGGCCGCCAAGTCGAACGGCTTTTCGGTCTCCTCGGCGGTGTCCTTCGTCGTGGCAAGACCAGCATACAGGGTATTCAAGGTGCCGACCACCGCTTCCTTGGCGAAAATACCGCTGAACAACCCGACCGCCGCCGGCCAGTTTTCCTCCGTAAGACCCATGGGATGGAAAACCGGCATCAAAGCCTGGCTCATCTTGGCCAGCACCGAGGCATCGCTGTCCCGACGGTCGAAACGGCCATCGCTCCCCACCGTGCCCAGAACCGACAGCACCATGACCATGGGCACGATCACCTGGCCGGCCCGCAGAATGAAATCCTTCAAACGGTGCCAGGCCCGCAACGCAACGGTCGTGAGGGTCGGCAGATGATAGGGCGGCAGTTCCATCACGAAATGCGCCGCCTCCCCCATCAGCAAGGTCCGCTTCAACAGCAGCCCCGTGCCCACGGCAAACGCAATACCGGCAAGATACAAGATGAACACGATATTCTGACCGTTCGCGGGAAAAAATGCCGCCGCGAACAGGGCATAGACCGGCAGCCGGGCGCCGCACGACATGAAGGGCGCCATCATCATGGTCAGGATGCGATCGCGCCGGTGTTCCAGGGTGCGGGTGGCCATGATGGCCGGCACATTGCAGCCAAAGCCGACGATCAGCGGCACGAAGGCCTTGCCCGGCAAACCGATGGCGCGCATGCCGCGGTCCATCACGAACGCCGCCCGTGCCATGTAGCCGGAATCCTCCAGAAACGACAGGAACAGATACAAAAAACCGATGATGGGAATGAAGGTGGCGATGGTCCGAAGCCCCCCGCCAAGACCGTCGGCCAGAATCACGGTGATGGCTTCTGGCATGGACAGCGCCCGCAGGAGTGTTCCCCCGCCCTCCACCAGCACCGTTCCCACCGCCTGATCGAAGAAATCAATGAACGCCCCGCCGATATTGATGGTGAGCGTGAACATCAGATAGATCATGGCAAAAAAGACCGGCAGGCCCAGAAAGCGGTTCAACACCACCCGGTCGATGCGATCGGAAAGGGTGCGGGACAGCCTGTCCCCCTGGTGAACGCACTGTTCAACGATACCGCCCACGAAGGTATAGCGCCCGTCGGCGATCAGGATATCGGGGTCCTCGCCGGTGGCGGCGGCAAGGGCGGCCCTGTGCGCCCCAAGCTCTTGCCGAAACGCCGGCGCGACCAGCCCTTCGGCCAGCGGGTCTTCTTCCAGGAGTCGCAGAACCACCCAGCGGGGGTCAAGCCGCTGCCCCAGGGCCACATCCTTCAGCTTCGGCAGAAGGATATCAACGCACCGCTCGATCTCCGGCCCATAGCCCGGACGCACGGCGGGGCGGCGTTGCGCCTGTGCCGTCTGGCGCACCGCTTCTTTCAAGGCGTCAAGGCCGCGCTTGCGGCTGGCCACCAGCGCCACCACCGTGCACCCCGATGCCTGTTCCAGCCGCTTGATATCCACCGTAATGCGGCGACGTTTCGCGATGTCCATCATGTTGACGGCCATTACCACCGGCACGCCCATTTCAAGAAGCTGGCTCGTTAGATAAAGGTTTCTTTCCAAAGTCGCGGCATCGACGATATTGACCACCACCGCCGATTCCCTGGAAAGGATATAGTCACGGGCAACCCGTTCATCCTCCGAGGACCGCCCGCCATCAAGGGCATAGATGCCCGGCAGATCGACCACCTGCCAAGATTGCCCCTGGTACTGATAGAATCCGACTTTTTTTTCCACCGTCACGCCCGGCCAGTTGCCCACTTCCTGCTTGGCGCCGGTCAAGGCATTGAACAAGGTGGTCTTGCCGCAATTGGGGTTGCCGACGATGCAAAAGGTCGCTCCTGCAAAAGATTCAGTGTTCGTTGTCATCTTGACACCTTTCGATCTTCAGCATGTCGGCTTCCCCCTTGCGCAGGCTCAAAGCCCCCCCTCGTACCCGGATTTCCACCGGATCCCCCAACGGGGCCACCCGGGCGAGTTGGAATTCAACCCCCGGCGTCAATCCCATCGCCAGCAAACGGCGTCGGTATTCACGGTCTCCAGACGCAAAGCCAACCACTCGTCCCCGTTCGCCGGGACGTAAATCGCGAATAACCCCCATTCTTTTCGACTCCCTGCCGGGTGTTCAGTGGAACAATAAAGAAGCTTCCTGGGAGATGGGATCCCCATGGGAAACAGCCTCCCTCCTTCTGCCGGAGCGCAGCCTTGCGATTCGTTCGCATATTCTCTCTTTAAACTGTTTGAGGGTATCGCGTCAAGTATGCAAATGCGTGCCTCTTGCAAAACGATTGCGCGGGCGGTTGACTGCGGGCATGATGAAAGAACGTGTTTCCCGGTTCTCATGTCAGACCGTCAGGAGGAATCCTATGCATGTTCATGCCCTGGAACGTTACCGCCATGCCCATATTTTCACGGCGGAGGATCGCGCACGTGAAACACGCACCCTTCGGGTCGTGATCCTGACGGCCCTGACGATGGTGGTGGAAGTGACAACTGGCTGGGTGTCAGGCTCCATGGCCTTGCTGGCCGACGGCTGGCACATGGGCAGTCATGTGACGGCGCTTGGCATCACCTGGGGGACCTATGTGTATGCCCGCCGCCACACGGGCGATGCGCGTTTCACCTTTGGCACCGGCAAGGTGGGCACCCTGGGCGGTTTCACCAGCGCCATTCTTCTTGGGATCGTCAGCGTTGCCATGGGGATCGAGTCCGGGATGCGGCTGTGGGAACCGGTGTCGATTCACTATGGCGAGGCCATGGTGGTGGCGGTGATCGGCCTTGGCGTCAATATTGCGAGTTTGTTTCTTCTGGACGAGGAAGGGCGGGGTCATCATCACGACCATGACCACAACCATGATCATAATCTCAGGGCCGCTTTCCTGCATGTCATGGCCGATGCGGTGACTTCGGCGGGAGCGATTCTGGCTCTGGCCGGCGGTTGGCTGTTGGGCTGGTACTGGCTGGATCCGGTGGCGGGCGGGGTGGGGGCTGTGCTGGTCGGTTCATGGGTCATTGGTCTTGCGCGGGACAGCGGCGCGGTTCTTTTGGACCGGAACACTGACGAGAACCTGGCGCAACGTGTGCGAACGGTTGTCGAGACCGATGCCGACAACCGGGTTGTCGATCTTCACCTGATCACGGTCGGGCCGGACCGGTTTGCCGTTCTTCTGTCCGTCATCACCCACTATCCTCGTCCGCCCAGTCATTACAAGGCCCTTTTGCGGACGATGGAGGAAATTGTCCACACAACGGTCGAGGTGCATACGCATCCTGGTCTGCCTTGTCTGCCATGCTCGGGTTTGACGGCGCATCCTTCTTAGCTGCACCCGCTCGTGGCGCCGCAGGTATTGCACTTCAGGCACGTGCCGCTACGGACAAGGGTGAAGTTGCCGCATTCGGCACACGAGTCCCCTTCATAGCCGCGTACCCGCGCCTCCCGTACCAGATGGGTTGACCGGTGGAACGACGATCCCCCCCCGTTCGCCGCCGTGCGCAAGGCACTGCCCTGCTGCACGGTCAAGGCAGGGGCACCCTCCCCATGCAGGGCCTGGGGCGGATGGTTGGTCAGGACATACAGATTGCTCGACCGCACATACCCGTGGCTCGCGATGCGCTCGATCATCTGGCCGAAATTGTCAGTGTCGGGCAAATCCCCCTCGCCGTGACCGCAGCCCAGCGTATCGGGCAACAGATCCTGTGGCTCCACATGGGCGAGATCGTTGCGGCCAAGGTACGAAATGGCCACCTCCCGGAAAATATAATCCAGAATCGATGTCGCCATCTTGATGGTATCGTTGCCCGTGACCGTTCCAAAGGGATCGAAGCGGGTGAAGGTGAACGCCTCGACATATTCTTCCAGCGGCACGCCGTATTGCAGCCCGATGGAAATGGCGATGGCGAAGTTATTCATGAGACTGCGGAACGCCGCCCCTTCCTTGTGCATGTCGATGAAAATTTCCCCCAACCGCCCGTCTTCATATTCGCCGGTGCGCAAATACACCTTGTGACCGCCGACGGTCGCTTTTTGGGTATAGCCCTTGCGCCGATGTGGCAAACGTTGCCGATTGGGTGCACGCATCGCCTGTTCAACGACCTGGGCCGCCATCTGGGCCACCCGGGTGGTGGCGGGGTGGAACAGGATCGTCGCGTCGTCTTGCAAAGGGCTTTCCGCTTCCGCGCTGTCCAGGCGGGCCTGCAAGGGCTGTGACAGCTTCGAGCCGTCCCGATACAAGGCGATGGCCTTCAGTCCCAGCCGCCACGACAACAGATAGGCGTCCTTGCAGTCCTCGACCGTTGCCGTGTGGGGCATGTTGATGGTTTTCGAAATGGCGCCAGAGACAAAGGGCTGGGCCGCCGCCATCATGCGGATATGGGCCTCGGCGGACAGGAAGCGGGTGCCCCGTCGTCCGCAGACGCTGGCACAGTCGAACACCGGCAAATGTTCGAGCGCAAGATGGGGCGCGCCTTCAACCGTCATAGCGCCGCAGCAGAAGGTGTTGGCCCGTTCGACCTGTTCGGGTGAAAAGCCCAGCGCGGTCAGCATGTCAAACCCAGGGTCCTCAAGCTGCGCGGACGAGAACCCCAGGACGTCGCGGCAGAAATCAGTTCCGAGACTCCATTTGTTGAAGACGAAACGGATGTCGAAAGCCGCCCCTACAGCGTTTTCAATGGTATCGATGACCTCTGGGGTAAATCCTTTCGCCCGCAGCGTGTCAAGGTTGACATCCGGGGCCTTTTGCAGTGTGCCGGCGCCAACGGCGTAACGCACGATCGCCGCCACCTGATTTTCATCATACCCAAGGGTACGCAGGGCCTCCGGCACCATGCGATTGATAATCTTGAAATAGCCGCCGCCGCCCAGTTTCTTGAACTTGACCAGGGCGAAATCGGGTTCGATGCCGGTGGTATCGCAATCCATGATGAGGCCAATGGTGCCGGTCGGCGCGATCACCGACACCTGGGCATTGCGATAACCATGCACCTCGCCCAAAGCCAGCGCCTCGTCCCACGCGGTGCGGACGGCCTTGGCCAGGTCTGGATCGGGGCAGGCGCCGGCATCGAATGGCGTTGGCAGGATCGTCAGGGCGTCATACCCTTCCCGCGCGCCATGGGCGGCGCGGTGATGGTTGCGGATCACCCGCAGCATGGCGGCCTGGTTGTCGGCAAGACCCGGAAAAGGCCCCAGCGCTTCGGCCATTTCAGCCGAGGTGGCATAGGCGATCCCGGTCATCAAGGCGGTGATGGCGGCAATCAGCGCACACCCGGCGGGGCTGTCATACGACAGGCCCAAAGCCATCAACATCCCCCCCGCATTGGCATATCCAAGCCCCAGAGTCCGATAGCGGTCAGACAACTCGGCGATCTTCCGTGACGGGAACTGGGCCATCAGCACCGAAATTTCAAGCGTCAGAGTCCACAACCGCACAGCATGGCGAAAGGCCTCGAGATCGAACCCGCCCTCGACACGGCGGAACGCATACAGATTCAACGAAGCCAGATTGCAGGCGGTATCGTCCAGAAACATGTATTCGGAACACGGATTGGACGCCCGGATGCGCCCCGATGCGGGGCAGGTATGCCAGGCATTGATGGTGGTGTCGAACTGCACCCCCGGATCGGCGCATTGCCAGGCGGCCTCGCCGACCTTCTCCCACAGATCGGCGGCACGGATGATCTTTTTGGCCGTGCCATCGACGCGGCGCAACAGCGGCCAGTCCTGATCGTCGGCGACGGCCTTCAGGAAAGCATCCGTCACCCGCACGGTGTTGTTGGAGTTCTGACCCGATACGGTCATGTAGGCTTCCGAGTCCCAGTCCGTATCGAACATGGGGAAGGCGATGTCCGTGAAGCCCTGGCGCGCGAAATGAATCGCCCGCTGCAAATAGCTTTCCGGAATCATGGCCTGACGGGCCGCCATCAAGGCTTTTTGCAGGGCCGGGTTGGTCTTGGGATCGCACCCGCCGCCGGTACACGCCTGCATGATGGCCTTGAGATGCCGGTGACACGCCCGGGAACCGGCCACCATGGCGGCGACTTTTCGTTCCTCTGCCACTTTCCAGTCGATGAATTCCTCGATGTCCGGATGGTCGATGTCAACGATCACCATCTTGGCGGCGCGGCGGGTAGTGCCGCCGGATTTGATCGCGCCGGCGGCACGATCACCGATTTTAAGGAAACTCATCAGGCCCGATGAACGGCCGCCGCTCGACAAGGACTCGCCCGCGCCACGCAGGGAGGAGAAATTGGTGCCGGTGCCCGAGCCGTATTTGAACAGGCGCGCCTCCCGCACCCACAAATCCATGATCCCGCCCTCGTTCACGAGGTCATCGTCGATGCTCTGGATGAAGCAGGCGTGGGGTTGGGGGTGTTCATAGCTGCTGGTGGCACGGACGGTCTCCCCGGTTCCGGGGTCCACGTAATAATGGCCCTGGCCAGGGCCATCGATGCCATAGGCCCAATGAAGGCCGGTGTTGAACCATTGCGGCGAATTGGGGGCGACCATTTGCCGGCACAACATGAAGCGCACTTCGTCGCAATAGGCGCGCGCGCCGGATTCGTCCTCGAAACAACCGCCCTTCCAGCCCCAATAGGTCCAAGTTCCGGCCAGGCGATCGAAGACCTGACGGGCATCGTGTTCGGCTCCGAACCGCTCGTCCACCGGCAGGGTGGCAAGGGCGGCTTCGTCGGGGACATGGCGCCACAGCCACGCCGGCACGCCGTCTTCCAACACCGGCCGCAGGCGGGCCGACACACCGGCCTTGCGGAAATACTTCTGGGCCAGCACGTCACAGGCCACCTGTGACCAAGCCTCCGGCGCTTCCATCCGATCGAGCCAGAACACCAACGAGCCATCGGGGTTGCGGATTTCGCTCGACGTCGTTTTGAAGGCGATGCCGTCGTAGGGCGATGCGCCGTCAGTGGTATGGATTCTTGCGACTCGCATGGTGCTTTGATCCCCTGTCTGCCTTTATCCGTTTTACCAAATATAGTGTACGGACCACGGTTCCTGCACTATATAAAGCAGAATGGCCTTTGGCAAGCGAAAAAGGAATCCCCGGGATCCGTCTCAGGCCGCCTCGCGGCGCAACCCCAGGCGACGCCACACATCCACGAAAGCGGCAACCAGCCGGTCCATGGTATCATCGTCATGCAAGGGAGTCGGCGTCAGGCGCAGCCGTTCGGTGCCAACGGGCACGGTCGGGTAATTGATGGGCTGAACATAGATCTTGTGCCGCTTCAACAGATCATCGCTTGCCTGCTTGCACAGCACGGCATCCCCCACCATGATCGGCACGATGTGACTGACAGAGCTTTCCATCACCGGCAGTCCGGCCTCGCGCAGGCGACGTTTGCAGGTGGCGGCGCGTTCCTGATGGCGTTCGCGCAATTCGGGATGGATTTGCAGGTAACGCACCGATGCGAGCGCCCCCGCCGCGAGGGCCGGGGGCAGGGCGGTGGTGAAAATGAACCCGTTGCCGAAACTGCGCACGAAATCCACCGCTTCCGCGGATGCGGCAATGAAGCCACCGATGACGCCGATGGCCTTGCCCAGGGTGGCCTGATAGAAGGTAATGCGGTCGCGCTGGCCGTCCCGTTCGGCAACGCCCGAACCGTTGCGGCCATACATGCCAACCGCATGCACCTCGTCGAGAAAGGTCATGGCGCCATGACGTTCGGCCACATCGCACAGGGCGGCGATGGGAGCGATGTCGCCATCCATGGAATAAACAGACTCGAACAGAACAAGTTTGGGCTGTTCCCGCGGATAGTGGGCCAACAGCCGGTCCAGGTGCTCGGGATCATTATGGCGGAAGATTTCCTTTGGCGCACGGCTGTGGCGCACCCCTTCGATCATCGAGTTGTGGTTTTCCGCATCCGAAAACAGCACAAGCCCGGGAACATGGGTGCCCAGCGTCGCCAGCGTGGTCATGTTGGCCACATAGCCCGACGTGAAGAGCAGGGCGGCTTCCTTTCCGCACCACGAAGCCAGTTCCTTTTCCAGCAGCACATGGTTATGGGTGGTACCAGAAATGTTGCGGGTGCCCCCGGCCCCGGCGCCGCAGGTCCTGGCGGCTTCTACCATCGCCTCGATGACCACCGGATGCTGCCCCATGCCCAGGTAGTCGTTGGAGCACCAGATGGTCACATCCTCCACCCTGCCGTCCCGATAATTGCGCGCCCGCGGGAAGGAGCCAACGATTCGTTCAAGATCGGCGAAGGTACGATAACGACCCGCCTTGTGCAGATCCGTCAGCCTTTGTGTGAAATAGGCCTGATAATCCACCGTTGCACCCTCCCCAATTCTCACATGGGACAATCGTAATATTCAGTCAGGGGCGACGCAAGGGCGAGAACAGCCCCGCCATCTTTTCTTTTTTTCTTCCAGGCCGCAATGACTCGAAGGCCAATGCCTTGCACGCAAAAACAAACAAATGATGCCTTCGAGGTGTCCCAAAGGGGCATCATGTTCAACTTCATTCACGAGCAAGCCGCGTGGTCCGAAAGCCCACCTCCGTCTTTGTCTATGCCCTTCTTCGTTCTCTATGGTAGAATCGTATTCTTGGCCACGGGGGAGGCAAAGACAGCAAGGATGGACGCCTATAAACCGATCCTAAGGGTTCTTGCCTTTTGTGGAATGCTGAGCGGCGTTTCTATGGCGGAGACCGATCAGCAACACCAAACGCGCATTCTGGCTCAGCAATCCGCCCATTATCATCTTCAGGTTAAGATTGGCAAGGTGGAATTAACGCGGGAAAGACAATATGCGGTTCCGTGCATCCTTCATGGCACGGTGGTTCGTGCCTTCCGGGGACCGGTCGCCCCGGCCAAGCCGGTATCATTTGCCCATACCTGCATTTTGGACGGATCATTATTGCCGACCCGCCCGGACGCCAGTTGGACACCTCCGGAAACCCCACCTTTCTGACGACATGAGAGGCTAATTCTGGCTCGCTGTCGGCGTGCGGGTTGAAGCGGGTGGTTTTGCCG
>WOUV01000061.1 GCA_009773045.1 Rhodospirillaceae bacterium
AGCCATGCGTCCTCCGCCTCGGCAATGGCCTTGGCAAGATCACTCAGCTCCCCCCGCAATGCCTTGACCTGTTCGACCATGACCAGACCCACCGCATTGTAAAGGGTTGGATCGGCCAATTGAGTCTCCAACCCAACCTGCCGCGCCTGAAGCGACTCGAGCCGCCGCTCGGCATTGACAACAACCTGGCGCAAAGACGCGAGACGGGCACGAATCGCGGCGCTCAAGCGGCGCTCCTCCTTACGGCTGACGCCATTCGCGCGCTCCGTCCGCCCCTGCGCCAGCAACAGTCGACGATAATCGTCAAGATCACCGTCAAACGGCCGCACCGTGCCCTCCTCCACCAGCAACAGCCGGTCGGCTACCATTTCAATCAGGTGCGGATCATGCGTGATCAGAACCACCGCCCCCTGGTAGGCATTCAAGGCTTCCACCAAAGCCGCGCGGCTGTCGATATCAAGGTGATTGGTCGGCTCATCCAGAATCATCAGATGCGGCGCCCCCCGACTCATGAGGGCGAACAGCAGCCGCGCCTTCTCTCCCCCCGACAAATGCTCGACCGTCACATCGGCCCCGGCCTGGGTGAACCCGAATCGGCCCAAGTGGGCACGGACTTTGGCTTCCGGCATCCCCGACAACACCCGCGCCATATGATGGAACGGTGTTTCCCTGGAATGCAGTTCCTCCATCTGATGCTGGGCGAAATAACCAACGACAAGCTTTGACGATCGCCGAACGTCTCCTTCCATGACCGTCAGTCGGCCCGCCAGAATCCGCGCCAGGGTGGATTTGCCGTTGCCGTTGGCCCCCAGCAAGGCGACCCGCTCATTGGTGTCAAGACGCACGGTGACCTTGCGTAGAACGGCATGCCCCTCATAACCGGCCACCACGTCTTCCAGCATCAACAAAGGCAGCGGCAACGGAACGGGATCGGGAAAATCGAACGTCACGGTGCGCTCTTCGACCCCTGTCGCCACGGGTTCCAGGCGTTCGAGTCTTTTAAGCCGGCTTTGTGCCTGACGCGCTTTCGTGGCCTTGGCCCGAAAGCGATCGACGAACGCCTGGATACGCCTGCGCTGTTCTTCCTGACGGGCGGCCATTTTCAGCGCCAGAACCCGCCGTTCGTTCCGGGTGCGCTCGAACCGGTCGTAATTCCCCCGGTAGGAAACCAGCGTGCAGGTGTCGATGTGGAGCACCCGCTCCACCACAGCATTCAGCAAGTCACGGTCATGGCTGATCAACACCAAGGTGCCGGGATAGGACGACAAATGCCCCTCCAGCCATAACGTCGCCTCCAGATCCAAATGATTGGTCGGCTCATCCAAAAGCAAAAGATCGGGACGGATGAACAGAACGGCGGCAAGGGCCACGCGCATGCGCCAGCCGCCGGAAAACACCCGCACCGGACGGGCCTGCTGCGCGGGCGAAAAGCCAAGGCCCGCCAGAATGGCCGCCGCCCGCGCGGGCGCGGCGTGCGCTTCGATGACGGTGAGTCGTTCATGAATCTCGGCGATGCGTGCCGGATCGGTGGCGCTTGTTTCCTCGGCAAACAGGGCCGTCCGCTCACTCTCGGCGGCCAGCACCCACTCCAACAACGAATCGTCGCCGTCTGGAATTTCCTGCGCCACGCGACCGATGCGAACGCGGGACCGCACCACCAGGGTGCCCCTTTCCGCCCCGATCTCACCCATGATCAGCCGGAACAGGGTGGATTTGCCGGCGCCATTGCGCCCGACGAGTCCCACCCGCTGGCCGACACCAATCTGAGCCGATGCGTTCTCTAAAAGGGTCCGTCCCCCGATACGATAGGTGAGATCCTTGATCTGCAACATGCCGGCAGTCCTAGCACGAACGCCGCTTGCGACGAAAGGGCTTATCCTTTAAGGAATCACGGGATGGGGGAGGAGAACACACCCCCCAAGACCGTTGAGACCGTGCCTTCCTCGATTCCCTTCAGTCACGCGAGGCTCCGCCATGAGTGGAAGTCATACAACCGACCCCGATTCCCACGCCGAACGCATGGCCAAAAAAAAAGCCGCGCGGGACCGGATGATGGCAGGCAAAACCGATGGAAAGGGTCTCCTGATCGTCCACACCGGGACCGGCAAGGGGAAATCGTCGGCGGCCTTTGGCATGGTGCTCCGCTGCATTGGCCATGGATTGAAAAGCGGCGTGGTCCAGTTCATCAAGGGCGCATGGGATACCGCCGAACGCCGGGTTCTGTCGGGCTTTCCCGACCTGGTCACCTTTCTTACCCTGGGTGAAGGGTTCACGTGGGAAACGCAAGACCGTACCCGCGACATCGCGGCGACATCCCGGGCCTGGGCAGCCGCAACGGCCATGCTGGCCGATCCCGCGTATCGCATGGTGGTGCTGGACGAGTTGAACGTGGTTTTGCGGTATGACTATCTGGACCTCGACACGGTGACGGCGGCGCTCTCTGCCCGTCCGCCCGGCCAGCACGTGGTCATCACCGGCCGCAACGCGCCGGTCCCGCTGGTGGAAATGGCCGATCTCGTGACCGAAATGACCTTGATCAAGCACCCGTTTCGCAAGGGCATCAAGGCCCAGGCCGGAGTGGAGTATTAGTCCTGACACCCCCTGTCTGCCTGTGCAAGGCCCATTCTTTGTGTTCGCGCGATTGCCCTGGGACCGGGCCTGCATGCCATCCCGGTCATATCTGGATTCATATCTGGATATTGACCGTGGCACGATAGAATGCCAGTCTGGCGCCTAGGGTTTGTCTTTGCATGGTAACACTTAGGGCATGGCAACACTCAGGGCAGGGCGGCACGCAAGGGGGATGGGAGTCAATGGCGGGAAAAAATGTTCTTATTGTCGACGACAGCAAGACCTACCGTCTGCTTTTGGGAAGCGTGTTACGTCACCTAAACTGCACGATCGTCGGCGAGGCGGCAGACGGTGAACAAGCGGTCGCGCTGTATCAACCGCCCTTTCCAGACCTGGTTCTTCTTGATATCGAAATGCCCAGGATGAACGGCATACAAACATTGAAAGCCCTGCTTGCACTGAACGCACGGGCCAAGATCATCATGTGCACATCGGTGGGACACCAGGAGGTCGTCGAAGATTGCCTGTTGGCCGGAGCTATTGATTACATCCGCAAGGACAAAATGGATGGAATCCCGGCCCGGTTGGAACCTTATCTTGAGGAGGACGGCCTTTCTACCGTAACGCCAACGAGCGCGAATCATGATTGAGACTCGTTGCGACTGCGGTGGCGTGTCGAACGACGCGAACGCCAAGGCCCGGTGTTTGAGGGGACCCTTGATCGGTCATGATCAAGACCCATAGGCCTTGAAGCGGGGAGCTTTGCCATGGCTGGAACGACCGTTCTTGTCGTTGATGACGCGAGAACCTACAGAAAAGTGATTTGCAACGTTCTGAACACCTTGGGGTGCCAGGTGGTCGGCGAAGCGGAGAATGGCGAACAGGCCCTCTCCCTTTACAAAAGGCTTGTGCCGGATTTGGTTCTGCTTGATATCATTATGCTGGCGATGAATGGGATTTATACATTACGCGCTCTCCTGGCTCAGAATCCTCGTGCCAAGGTCATTATGTGCACGACGGTCGATAACAAGGAGGTGATCGAGGATTGTCTGATGGCGGGAGCGGTTGATTACATCTGTAAAGACAAGCTGGACGAAATTCCGGCCCGCTTGCACCCTTATCTGAAATAAGACGGCGACTCTCGAAACATCTCTATTTCGGTTCGTGCAAGAATCGTGATGTTCCGTTTTGTTGTCGCCATTCATGAATCCGTTTGGTTTTTTTGGTCATGAAATTCCTTGATCAGGCAAAAGTCTATATCAAAAGTGGCGATGGGGGACGGGGCTGCGTTGCTTTCCGCCGGGAAAAGTTCATCGAATTCGGCGGTCCGGACGGCGGCAACGGCGGACGGGGCGGCGATGTGGTGGTGGTCGCGGTGGACACTCTCAACACGCTGATCGATTTCCGCTATCGCCAGCATTTCAAGGCCGAGCACGGCCACGACGGCATGGGGGCCAACCGATCGGGACGCAACGGCAAGGATGTGGCGCTGTCGGTGCCGGTCGGAACACAAATTCTCGATGACGATCGCACGACGGTTCTGGCCGATCTGACCCAGGCCGGACAAACGGTTTTGCTTGCGCAGGGCGGCGATGGCGGTTTTGGCAATGCGCATTACAAAAGCGCGACCAACCGGGCACCACGTCGCGCCGGTGTGGGGTGGCCGGGGGAAGAACGGTGGCTGTGGCTGCGTTTGAAGCTGGTGGCCGATGTCGGACTGGTGGGACTGCCCAACGCCGGCAAGTCTACCCTGCTGGCCGCCACCACCCGGGCGCGTCCAAAAATTGCCGCCTATCCTTTCACCACCCTTCACCCCCACCTGGGCGTGGCATCGGTGGAGGGTGATGAATTCATCCTGGCCGATATTCCCGGATTGATCGAAGGGGCCCATGCCGGGGCCGGTTTGGGAACCCGTTTTCTGGGGCATGTCGAACGGTGCAGCGTGTTGTTGCATCTGGTCGATGGCACGGCAGAAGACGTGGCCACCGCCTACCGCATCGTGCGCCATGAGATCGAGTGCTATGGCCTTGCCGAGAAAACCGAGGTCATTGTCTTGAACAAGATCGATGCCCTGCCTTTGGAACGGATCGCCCAACAGCGGGCGGCGCTGGCCATGGCCGCAGGGGTGAATGCAGAGGCGATATGGCCGATTTCGGGCGTGGCCGGCCATGGCCTTGCGCCGGTGCTGCGGGCGCTGAAACTGACCCTCAGGGCGCGCGACACGGCGCACAAGACAGAGGACGGCCAAGACTCCTGGATTCCATGACAAACTCCGCAACGACCGACCATGCGGCGCAATCCCCCGTGTGGACGGCCCACCGGCTGGTTTTGAAAATCGGCTCCACTCTGCTTGTGGATCAGACGACGGGTCTTGTGCGCCGAGTTTGGCTTGATGGGTTGGTGGAAGACATCAGTGCCGCCCGCCGGCGCGGCCAGGAGGTGGCGGTGGTCACCTCGGGCGCGGTGGCCCTGGGACGCCGTGCTTTGGGTCTTGGGAAACAGCGCCTGAAACTGGGCGAGAAGCAGGCCGCCGCGGCGGCCGGCCAGATCGCCCTGGTGCAGGCCTGGCAGGAAAGCCTGACGGCGCATGGCATCGCGGCAGCACAGGTGCTTTTGACCCTTGACGACTCCGAGAACAGACGGCGCTATCTGAACGCCCGCAACACTTTTGAAACCTTGTTCAGGCTGGGGGCCGTGCCGGTGATCAACGAGAACGACACCGTGGCGACGGAAGAATTGCGGTTTGGCGACAACGACCGGCTGGCGGCCCGGGTCGCCGAAATGATCGCCGCCGAGGCGCTTGTTCTGTTTTCCGATATCGACGGTCTTTACACCGCCGATCCCCATATCGACGAAACGGCGGTTTTCGTGCCCGAGGTTCGGGTTCTGACGTCGGAAATCGACGCCATGGCCGGGACCAGCGCATCGTCTTATGGTTCCGGTGGCATGGTGACCAAACTGCGGGCAGCCCGCATTTGCATGAACGCCAGTTGCCGCATGGCCATCGCTTCCGGCCATCCGTTGCGGCCGGTGCAGGCGCTCAATGCCGGGGGGCGATGCACATGGTTCATGCCCGAAACCGAACGGCATCCGGCCCGCAAACGCTGGATCGGTGGCGCCCTGCGCGCTGGCGGAACGTTGACGGTGGATGATGGGGCCGTCATCGCCCTGCGGAACGGTTCGAGTCTACTGCCGTCCGGCGTGGTCGCCCTGGAGGGGAACTTCAAGGCCGGAGAAACGGTCCTGGTGTGCAACCGGGCGGGAGTCGTGGTGGCGCGGGGGCTGGTGGCCTATGCCGCCCACGAAGCCGCCCGTATCCTGGGACGACACACGAGCGAAATCGCCACCGTGCTGGGCTATCGTGGACGGGAGGAACTGATTCACCGGGACGATCTGGTGCTGGCCCCCGCGCGGGAAGGCTGATCTCGGCGGGTTGCCCTGATGGCCTCGTGCGGGTACGGTTCAACATTATGTGGGCTATGGTATGGGATTCTGTGAAGGAGGAAAACCCGGCCATGGTGACACCGAAACTGAGTGACGAAGCGCTTTGAGGATGGCATGGCTGCCGTAAGAACCGCCGTGGTGGCTGGCTCCTTTTATCCCGCCGATCCCGGCGAATTGACCGCCATGGTCCGCAAATACCTCACGCTGCCCCAGGGAATGCCGCCGGAGGCGCGTGCTCCAAAGGCCTTGATCGCGCCGCATGCGGGATATGTCTATTCCGGGGCCGTGGCGGGAATGGCCTATGCCCGTTTGTGGCCCGTCCGCCATCGCATCCGCCGGGTCGTGCTGGTGGGACCGTCGCATCGGGTGGGATTCCGCGGCCTTGCCGTGTCGCATGCCGAGGCCTACGAAACGCCCTTGGGCTTGGTGCCGGTCGATCTGAAGATGATCGCGCGTGTGCCGGGCGTCGGCGTTTTAGAGGCCGCCCACGCGCAGGAACACAGCCTGGAAGTTCATCTGCTGTTTCTGCAAGAAGTGCTCGAGTCGTTCACCCTCGTGCCGGTGGTGGCGGGGGATGCCGAACCGGAAGACGTGGCGGCGATGCTGGAGGCCGCATGGGGGGGTGCTGAAACTCTGGTGGTCGTCAGCACCGATCTCAGCCATTATCTGGACTACGATTCCTGCCGGCGATTGGATGCGACCACCGTGCGGGCGATCGAATCGGCCGATGCGGCGGCCATCGGCCGGGACCAGGCGTGTGGCCGGGTGCCGGTGCGGGGGCTTCTGGTCGTGGCGCGGCGCAAGGGATTGTCGATCGTGACGCTGAATGTGTGCAATTCGGGCGACACCGCCGGCCCCCGGGACCGGGTGGTCGGCTATGGCGCCTGGGCACTGCTGGAACCCGAGGCCGGCGCAAAAAGCGCAAAGACAGAAGAAGGTGAGACAATGGGTGATGACGCCTGGAACGCCGTTCTTGCCGAATATGGTCAAATCCTTTTGCACATGGCGGCGGCTTCCATCCGTCACGGTCTTTATTATGGGCGCGGCCTGCCGCTGGATCTCGACAGCTTTCCGCCGGCGTTGCACCAACCGGGAGCGGTCTTCGTGACCCTGAATCGCGCGGGCCAGCTTCGCGGCTGCATCGGCTCGCCGCAAGCCTGGCGCCCCCTGGCCGAGGATGTGGCCGACAACGCCTACAAGGCCGCCTTTGCCGATCCGCGCTTTCGTCCCGTGCTGCGGCATGAAGTGGCGGAACTGGAGGTATCGGTCTCGCTGTTGACGCCCCCCCAGCCGATGACCTTTCGGGACGAGGCCGATCTTTTGGCCCAGATGCGGCCCGGTATCGATGGGCTGATCTTTGAAGACCAGGGCCGCCGGGGATTGTTCCTGCCACAGGTGTGGGAACAGCTCCCGGGGAAAACCGATTTTCTGGCGCACTTGAAGCGCAAGGCCGGCTTTGCGCCCAAACACTGGACCCCGACCGTCACGGTGCACCGCTTCACCGCCCGCAGTATCAAAAGCACCGACCTGCCCGATCCATCGGCCGTGTGGAACACACCGGCGGACACAGAGTAAGGGCAAAGATCATGAACGGAGGGTGGGGGTGTCCCCATGAACAGAACGGTTCGTGCGCGCGGGTCCGTGACCGTCCGTGCGATCCGGGAATGAAGGGGTGCGTTCTGGCGGGACGCTTCCGATTCGCCAATCCGGCCAAGAACCGGAAAACGGCCCTTCCCCGGGCAACGGAGGAAGTGGAAACAAGGACGCTGCTGAAAACTTCCGCAAAGGAATGAAAAAGGTCGCACCTGATGACAATGAGACGGGAATCGGGAGAAGTCCGTGTCCATGACGCCTGGATCGCAATGCCCCTTGCGCTGTACAATACCCTGACCCGCCGCAAGGAATCTTTCGTCCCCATCGATCCGGCGGACGTGCGGATGTATGTGTGCGGTCCCACCGTCTATGATCGCGCCCATATCGGCAACGCCCGTCCGGTGGTGGTGTTCGATGTGCTGTACCGGCTGTTGAAGCGGCTGTACCCGCGGGTTGTTTATGTCCGCAACATTACGGACGTGGACGACAAGATCACCGCCCGTGCCGCCGCGGGCGGTCGTTCCATCGACGCCATCACCGGGGAAACCATCCGCTTTTTCCATGAGGACGTGGAGACCCTGAACGCTCTTTCCCCCGATGTCGAACCGCGCGCCACCCTTCATATCGCCGAAATGATCCGGATGATCGAACGACTGATGGAGCAGGGTCATGCCTATGGCGCCGCCGGTCATGTGCTGTTCAGCGTGGCCTCGGCGCCCGACTATGGCGTTCTGTCGGGCCGTTCGCGGGAGGAGATGATCGCCGGTGCCCGCGTCGAGGTGGCTCCCTATAAACAAGACCCGGCTGATTTCGTGCTGTGGAAGCCGTCCCCTCCCGACCTCCCTGGCTGGGACAGCCCGTGGGGGCGCGGCCGGCCTGGCTGGCATATCGAATGTTCGGCCATGGCGCACCTGTATCTTGGGAACAGTTTCGACATCCATGGCGGCGGCCAGGATTTGATCTTCCCCCACCACGAAAACGAACGGGCACAAAGCGTGTGCACCCATGGAGGGCCGTTTGTGCGCTACTGGCTCCACAATGGCTGGCTGATGGTCGAGGGGGAGAAGATGTCGAAATCGCTGGGCAACGTCATTACCGTGCGTCAGCTTTTGGAGCAGGGTGTGGCGGGAGAGACCATCCGTCTTGTCCTGCTGGCCACCCATTACCATCAGCCGCTGGACTGGACGGAAGCGGGCGTGCGTCAGGCGAAGGGCACCCTCGACCGCTTTTATACCGCCCTGCGGGCGGTGGCCGATGTCCCGGCGCAAGCGGTGGAAGCGACGGAGGTCATGGGCGCCCTGTGCGACGATCTCAACACCCCCCGTGCCCTGGCCGCCCTGCATGAAACCGCGACCGCCCTGAACAAGGCGGTCCACCGGAACGATAAAGCCCGGCTGAAGGGAGAACTGCTTGACGGCACCGCCGTTTTGGGCCTCCTTGCCCAGACGCCCGAGGCATGGTTCCGGGGCGGAACCGATTCGACGGCCATCGAAATCTTGATCGCCCGCCGGACCGCTGCCCGCGAAGGTAGAGACTTCGCTGAGGCAGACCGCATTCGCGATGCGTTGCGACAAAAAGGAATAATACTAGAAGACTCCGCCACTGGAACACTCTGGAGAAGGACATGAACCAAAGGTGGGAAAAGCCATGCCGGCTCCGTTTCCCCGCATGACAGCGTGTGGGAACGGAGAAGAAAATCCACCTTTCCCCACATTATGGTGTTCCAATAAAAAACAGCAGCAAAATGTCCCTTGGCGTGGATGAGGGCACGTTATTTCCCACCGAAAAATCGAAGGATATCTGACAAAAGTCATTGTCTGCGTTGACCCGAGACGGTATGCACTTTAGACTTGGATATGATCGGTCGGGAGTGGCCCCACGCGAAACGGCGCAACGGCAATTCCCAGGGCCGAGTGCCTGCGAAACGGCTTTTGAAGGATGCGCATGCTTCGGGTGCTTCTCGTTGAGGACTACGCAGCGACGGCGCGTCTCATCCAGACTCTGCTGGAACGGGGAGAGAGCCGTGCGTTCGATGTGACCATCGCCGGATCTCTCCATGAAGCGGAACGTTTATTGATAACGGGTCTGGAACGTGACGCAATCCTGCTTGACCTCGGATTACCAGATTCCAACGGCATCGAGACTCTCGACAGCCTGCTCCGTTTCGCCCCAGGGGTGCCGGTGATCGTCCTGACCGGATTGGACGACGAATCCGTAGCCCTGAAAGCCGTCCAGCACGGAGCGCAGGATTTTCTCATCAAGGGAGAATTCGATTCGAGCCGGATCAAGCGCTCCGTCCGCTATGCGGTTGAACGCAAACGGGTGTTCAGCGCGCTGGGAGAAAGTGGTGTTCTGCTGGACGGGGTGCTCAACAGCAGTCGGGATGCCGTCATGGCATTGGAAGCGTTCCGCAACGGAAACGGCACGGTGCAGGATTTCCGCTGGCAGCTCGCCAATCCGGCGTGCGAGCGGGTGCTGGGGTTTCACGCCCGCGAACTGGTGGGTCAGTCTTTGCACACCGTGATGCCATACGCCAAACGAGACGGCCTGTTCGATGGACTGGTGGGCGTCGTCGATTCCGGCCACACCCTTGATGTCGAATGGCCCATGGAACGGCATGGCCAGGAAGTCTGGCTGCATGTGGTGGCGGTGCGGCTGGCCGATGGCGTGGCCGTCACCATGGCCGATGTCACCGATCGCATCCGCGCCACCCGCGCGCCATCGCCAGCCGTGAGGAACGCCTGCGGCGCATCCTTGAAACCGTGATCGACGGCATCATCACCATCGACTCCCGGGGCATCATCGAAACCTTCAACCGGGCCGCCGAAACCATTTTCGGTTATGGGGCCGAGGAAGTTTTGGGGCGTTCCATCAACACGCTGATGCCAGAACCTCACCGCAGCCGGCATATCCAGTATCTGACCCGCTATCTCTCCAGCGGACAAAGCAGCGTGATCGGCCAGGGACGCGAGGTGGAGGCCATGCGCAAGGATGGTTCCATCTTTCCATGCGATCTTGCCGTCAGCGAAATGCGGCTGGGGGAACGCGTGCTGTTCATCGGCGTGGTGCGTGACATTACAACCCATAAACAGAACGAACAACGGTTACGTTTTCTCGCGAGTCGCGATCCATTGACCGGTCTTGCCAACCGGACCTTGTTCCGCGAACGACTGGAGCAGGCCATCCTGTCACACGAAAGCGAAAATCGTTCGATTGCCTTGCTGTTCATCGATCTTGACCGGTTCAAGAACATCAACGACACCCTGGGGTATCAGGCCGGAGACCAGGTGCTATGGGAAGCCGCCCGGCGGCTGGAACGCTGTGTGCGCGAAGGGAATACCGTAGCCCGGCTCTCGGGGGATGAATTCACCATCCTGATCGATGACGTCAACAGTACGGAAACGGTGGAGTCGGTTGCACGGGACGTCCGCCATCAGTTGTCACAGCCCTATGATGTGGATGGGCGCGAGGTTTATGTTTCGGCGTGCATCGGGTATGCTCTTTATCCTGACCATGCCGACAGCGTTTCCAACCTTTTGAAGCGGGCCGATACCGCCCTGAACGAAGCTAAACGCAAAGGCAGTGGCAATTTCGAGTTCTATACCTCAGAGCTTTCCGCACGGATAGAACGGCATCTCCAAATTGAGAATTCTTTGCGCCGCGCTTTGGAGCGGGAGGAATTGTCGCTTGTATATCAACCAAAGGTTGATCTTAGTTCCCAGAAAATTAATGGATGCGAAGCGCTGATGCGCTGGAACAGCGCCGAATTGGGGTTCGTTTCCCCCGCCGAGTTCATTCCCATTGCCGAGGAATCCGGCATGATCATTCCTATCGGCGAATGGGTTCTGAAAATGGCCTGTCTGCAAGTCACCGCCTGGCATGCGGCGGGACTGCCTTTGATCCGGATGGCCGTCAATCTGTCGGCGCGTCAGTTCCACGATACCGGCCTCACGAGCCGCATTCTTGCCATTGTGGCTGAAACCGGCATCGATGCTACCCTTTTAGAGTTGGAACTGACCGAAAGCACGCTTGTAGAAAACGCAAACGAAGCGATTCAGGTTTTACGTGCCCTGAAACGGCTTGGCATCACACTGTCCATCGACGATTTCGGGACAGGATATTCTTCCTTAAGTTATTTGAAGAAATTTCCCATTGACGCCCTGAAGATCGATCAGTCTTTCGTGCGCGAGATCCCCATAAATCAGGATGACATTGCCATCGTTCGGGCCATTGTCAGCCTCGCAAAAAGTCTCAACTTAAAGATTGTCGCCGAAGGACTGGAAACCATTGAACAGGTTCACTTCCTGCGAGATCTGGACTGTGAACAGGGGCAGGGGTATTATTTCAGCCGCCCGATTCCAGCGCCCGAATTCATGACCGTTTTTCACCGTTTCAACGACCAGCCCCTCTTCCCGCACACCCCACCGCACAACGCCCTTGTACGGACATGATCACGGACATGATACGGAATCGATAGAGCGCGGAGGATACAGCACTGACGCTCATGGGCCGCCGCCTTACGGCGAGGCGCCAAGGGTCGCGGATGCCCCCCGGTATCTGAGGGGAGGAAGCCCTGACGGTCAAGGCTCAACGGTCTCATACCCGACGCGAGAGGCTTAACGCTGCCGGTGAAACCGGCGTAAAGAAACCTTTGCCCGGCTTCGAGTCCTGCAACCGACTACGGAAGCTGCTTTGCGGACCTCCCGTGGAATCTTTTGCATTCCCCGGCTTTCATCGTAGAAATCACGCCCTAAAGACATCGCCCAATGACTACGCGTCCCAGATTCGATCCGTCCATTTCTCGATTTCATCCAGGGATGCAGCAGAAAGTCTTGATT
This sequence comes from Rhodospirillaceae bacterium, assembly GCA_009773045.1. Lineage (GTDB taxonomy): Bacteria > Pseudomonadota > Alphaproteobacteria > Rhodospirillales > Rhodospirillaceae > WOUV01. The sequence continues at coordinate 12,447 of WOUV01000061.1, forward strand.
CCACCTCGGCATCGAGCGGGGATCCAAACTTTCTTTGAAGTTGACGGCGAAGAATATGGCCCGCCCCCTCCTGTCGTCCCTCCTGCCGTCCTTCCTGCCGCGCCAGTTGGACGGCGCCTTGGGCATCCGTAAGGGCAATGCCGGCTTTGTCGTAGAATTCGTACTCCTCCAGCGTCATGTTGGCCACCATGGCCCTTTCGAAGGCGTGGCGGATCGGTTCTGCCCGAATCGTGTCCGGAATCGCCTCCAACGACCCAGCGCATTTAATGAAATAGATCCACTGGTCCAGAACGTCGGTCAGTGCCTCCAGCGATTTGGTGAACTTGGGCAATTCGATGAAATAGTACAGGATTTCCTGAAGGAAAACCTGCCCGGTGACCGTTTCCCGGGATTCATGCCGGGAAACGCAATGCGTGAACCCCTCAAACAGGGGGAAGTCGGTAATGGTAATGGCGATCACTTGATTGAGTTTCGGGTAATCCTCGCCGCGCGCGATCTGATGCACATAGGTTTTGGCGGCGTTATACTGGATGCGCCTCAAAAAAGCCGCCGCTTTTTGGATTTGCATTTCGACGATGTAAGAAACACCGCGATGGTCGCGGCATTGGACGTCCAGGACCGAATATTTCATGTTCCTGATCTTTGGTGCCAGGAAGGGATCTAGAAGAGTCAGTTCCGCGATGCGGCGATCGCCTGTCAGACCGAGGAGGCTTTCCAGGAAACTAATCAGGATATCCTTGGCCTCCTCGCTGCCAAAGATCTTCTTGAAGGCAAAATCGATGCGCGGGTCGATGAACTTCACGGGAAAACCCCTGCTGAAAGCGTGCATTTTTCTTGATTCTCCTTGAGAACCGGCCCGTTCGTCCAGAAAAATGCGGCCACACCCCCGGGCGACAGTGGCGCCCACGCCTCTCCCCCTCCTCCATCACGGGAGAGGGCTTTGAGGAAGTGCCCGCATTCCCGTGATTTTTGATCGTGACAGACCAGAATTCATAATAACCAACTGATACAAAAGAGATTCTCACGCTGCCGGATGATAAATTTCAGCCCCTTCGTCGCGAAATTTATCGGCCATGGTCTGCATGCCCTCTCGCACCTCCTGCGAAGTCTTCATGGAACAGAATTTTGGCCCGCACATCGAACAGAAGTGGGCAAGTTTGGCCCCGGCCGCGGGTAGAGTCTCGTCGTGGTACTGCTGGGCCAGTTCGGGATCAACGCCAAGGGCAAACTGATCCTGCCAGCGGAACTGAAAACGTGCACGACTCATGGCATCATCGTGGAGGCGGGCGGACGGATGGCCTTTGGCAAGGTCGGCGGCATGGGCAGCGATCCGGTAGGCGACCACCCCGGCCCGTACATCATCGCGGTTGGGCAGGCCAAGGTGCTCTTTCGGCGTCACATAGCACAGCATGGCAGTGCCAAACCAACCGATCATCGCAGCACCAATGGCGCTGGCCAAATGGTCATAGCCGGCGGCGATGTCGGTGACGAGCGGCCCCAGCGTATAGAACGGCGCTTCGTCACAGGCGGCAATCTGGCGGTCCATGTTCTCCTTGATCTTATGCATGGGCACATGCCCTGGCCCTTCCACCATCACCTGCACATCATACCGCCAGGCAAGGCGCGTCAATTCCCCCAGCGTGTCCAACTCGGCGAACTGAGCGGCATCGTTGGCATCGGCGATGGACCCGGGCCGCAAACCATCGCCCAGGGATATCGCGATGTCATAGGCACGCAGGATGGCGCAGATGTCCTCGAAATGGGTATAAAGGAAATTCTCGCGATGGTGGGCAAGGCACCACTTGGCCAGAATGGCCCCGCCGCGGGAAACGATGCCGGTCACCCGGTCGATGGTGAGCGGAATGTGCGCAAGCCGCAAACCCGCGTGGATGGTGACATAATCCACCCCCTGTTCGGCCTGTTCCAGCAGGGTGTCACGGAACACCTCCCACGACAAATCCTCGGCCCGTCCCCCCACTTTCTCCAGCGCCTGATAAACGGGAACGGTACCGATGGGCACCGGAGCATTGCGCAAGATCCATTCGCGCACCCGGTGAATGCCATCGCCCGTGGAAAGGTCCATCACCGTATCGGCCCCCCAGCGGATGGCCCACACCATTTTTTCAACCTCCTCCGCCACCGAGCTGGAAAGGGCGGAGGTGCCGATGTTGGCGTTGACCTTGACGAGAAAGTTGCGTCCGATGATCATCGGTTCGCTTTCGGGATGGTTGATGTTGGCCGGAACAATGGCACGACCGCGTGCAATCTCCGCGCGGACAAATTCAGGGGTCATGTCTTCGGGCAAGGTTGCCCCGCACGAATCGCCATCACGGGGTGGAAGGTTCCCCAGCCGGACTTGCGCCCGGATCAGATTCTCGCGCACCGCCACATAGTCCATTTCGGGCGTGATGATGCCGGCACGGGCATAATGAAGTTGCGTCACCGCCCGCTTTCCCCGAGCGCGCAAGGGCTTTCGTCCGGCCAAGTCGAAAACCGGTCCCGTGCCGGTTTCATCGGGTGGCGGAGAACCGTCGTGGTGTTCCACATCACCGCGGGCAGCGATCCACGGGGCACGCAAAGGGGGAAGGCCCCGCGTGATGTCCACCGTGATCGCCGTGTCGGTGTACGGCCCGGAACAATCATAAAGCCGCAGGGCGTGCGCGTTATGTTGCTCCACCTCGCGCATGGCAACCCGCACGGAATCATGCAGGCGCCCTGGGATATGGATCTTGCGCGAGCCGGGCAAAGGACCGGTGGTAACGGTAAACGGCTGGACCATGACGTGCGTCTCCCCGTTGTGGGTGCCATAAGGGCCGCGCGGGGAAACCAGAAGCATTCCATCCCTCCGCCGGCGCCGCGGCGACCCGGATCAGGTTCGAAGGGTTCCCACGGCGGGTTTTTGTGCTTCCCTGGTGGTATCTCAGCCTCTTCCCGAGGCTCCCCTTGGATCATATTCGAATGTGCGTCCGCACGGACCGTGTGTCAAGCCACCGTGAAGGGCACGACAGGACAAAAGAAAAGGACACTTCCGGGGAACCGGAGGGTGAGGCCCCATACCGTCGAAACAAAGGCTTGTCTCGAAAGAAGCGCACCGCCTTGCGTGATCGTTTGGCCCCGTAGGGGTACGGTGAGAGCGGGAAACCGGCTACAACAGCTTGACGAGTGCGGCGATGACGGCGGCTTGCGCCAACAGAAGGCCGGCAACCCATTTCAGGACGTCGGCCTTCGTCTCGCCAAGCTTTGCCTCCAGGCGCAGTTCCGATTCGCGAATCTTGGCTTCGAGCTTGGATTCCACGGCGCTGATCTTGGCTTCCAGGCGCGCGCTGTCGGCCTTGGTGGCTGCCTCCAGATGGTCGATCTTGGCTTCCAGTATCGGCGGCCTGCTTGTGCCCGAAGCCCGCGGCTTCCAGCTTGCGTGCCAGTTTCAACGTGTCGAACGCAACGGCGGTGGCCACAGGAGAATGCTCCTTGTATTTTGAAGCCAGTGTGGGACCAAGGGGTGTCGGGAGTCAATAACCTTCAGAAAAAGAGGCCAGGGCAAAGGAAAGAGTTTCTCTGTCTGGACGTGAAAAGAGGTTATAGAAAGCGCCGACCGTTATGGCCCTTTTCACCCCCCTTCCCCCCCTTTTCTCCCACAGATACGAATAATTTCATTTGCCCTCGTTCGCGTGGCCTCTTACAGAACGAAAGGGGAGACGTACACCATGATCTCGTGTGTTCACCGCAACAGGCTCGAGTGATGCCAATGCTAATGACAATGACCATGCCACTGACGTTGAGTGATGTCAGCGCCGTTATCGTGACGTTCAATTCAGCGCATATCATCGCTAGATGTCTCAACGCCTTGCCCGATGGCGTTGGCGTGATCGTCGTGGACAACGCAAGCACGGATGGCACATGCCAACGAGTCCGATCGGTGCGGGCTGATGCCGTGATCGTGCAAAATGCCGTCAACGAAGGGTACGGGCGGGCGAACAACCAGGGCATGGCTGGCCATCCATCAGTTTAGAATGGCCTTCCAGAGGCGGGGGAGCGGCAGGCACGCCTGGATGATTTTGACGATGCGTTGGATGCCGTGCGT
>WOUV01000062.1:0-14637 GCA_009773045.1 Rhodospirillaceae bacterium
CACTCCGATCGTGTTGCCCTCCTGGCCTTCCTGGCCGGGGGTCTCGATGCTGACATGGATGACAACCGCTCCTTTTTCGGTGAACTTGACGGCATTGCTCAGAAGATTCAAAAGCACTTGCCGAGTGCGCACCGGATCGCCCTTCAGGTGGTCGGGTACGTTGGGCGCGATGAAGGCGACGAGTTCCAATCCTTTTTCGGCCGCCCGCGGCCCTAGAAGTTCGGCCGCGCCCTCCACCACTTGGCTCAGCGACAAACCGATCTGTTCGATTTCCAGCCGTCCGGCCTCGATCTTCGAGAAATCCAGCACATCATCGATGATGGCGAGCAAGGCGGTTGCGGAATCACGAATGATGGTCGTCATCGCCCGTTGCCCCTCGTGGAGATCGCTTTGATCCAGCAACTCGGACATGGTGATGACGCCGTTCATGGGGGTGCGGATTTCGTGACTCATGGTCGCAAGGAAGTTGGACTTGGCCCGACTCGCCCGCTCGGCCTCGACGCGCGCCAAGGTCAAGGCCTGTTTCTGCTCCTTCAGGCGCGTGATGTCGTAAAGCCATGTCAAGACCGCCGGCTGGCCTTCGAAAGACATGCGCTGCATCGAAACCAGCACCCAAAGCATGGCGTCATTGGCCTCCATCAGGGCGGCTTCCTGATTCCAGATTTTGTCCCCCTGTTCGATCCGGGTCAGCATGTTTTCGTACAGACCGGTTTCCAGGAACACGAGCCTGAAGTGGGTGTTGCCCTTCTCATCCTGACGGCGCCGTCCCAGCTGGAAGAACGGGGGATTCCAATACAGGAATCGTCCCCCATGGTCGGTGATGCCAACGGCCACCGGGCTGGTTTCGATCACATCCAGCAGCGCCCGCTCGCCTTCATCGCGAATGCGTTCGGCTTTCACGCGATCGCTGATGTCATGCATGAAGGCCGTGAAGAAACGGTGTGATTTCACCACGAACGAGGTGATGGCGATTTCAAGCGGGGAACTCCTCCCCCGATTTGCGCCGTCCGGTGACCTGCATGGGACGCCCCTGATGATGACCGGCGCCGGCGTGCAGATACGCCATGAAGGCGGTGTCGTGGTCGGCCCGAAAGCGCGCCGGAACGATGAGATCGGTCAGATCGCGACCGATGACCTCTTCCCGGCTGTATCCGAAAATGTCACGTGCGGCCCGATTGTATTCAAAGGTTTGCCGCCGGTCATCGATGGTGATGATTCCTTCCAGGGCGGATTCCAGGACAAGGGCCTTGCGGGTTTCGGCCAGAACCAGGGCCTCCTCGGCCTTGAGGCGCGCCTGCGTTTCCTCGGCCAGACGGTGTCCCCGGCGGACGATCGTCCATTCCTGCCATACGATCTCCACGAGACTGAGCAGCAGAAAGAAAATCCAGGTGGGGGCGGTGTTTTGGACGGATACCGTCAAAACGGTCAGCCCGGCCAGCAAAGCGATCCCCCCAGCAGCGCGTGCCGCAGCCATTGAAAGCGTTGTATCGTGCCTTGTGCCTTCACGTTCCCCCCCCCGTGTTTTATACCCCGTGTTTTGTGTCTGCACGTGCCCCGTTCCTACCCGTGGGCGGATACCCCTTGCGGCGGCGCGCCGAAGGGCGGATGCGCCAGGGGCCGCGGGCGATCAAGGCTCAACGGTCTGAACCGTTCCTTGCTCCAGCGCCTCGATGGCATCTGCAAGCTGCACAAGGCGCCGGGCGTTGGCCATGTGCAAATTCTCGACCAGCTTGCCATCCACCACCACGACGCCTTTGCCCTCATGCTCGGCCTGGGTGAAGGCGTCGATGATCCGGCGGGAGAACGTCACCTCCTGCGGGCTGGGGCCGAAGGTTTGATTGGCAAGGATGATGGTTTTCGGATGAATCAGGGTCTTGCCGTCAAAGCCCAGCTCTCGCCCCTGCCGACACGACAGGACGAATCCCTCGTCATCATCCAGGTCAAGGTGCACGCCATCCACGATGGCCAGACCATGGGCGCGGGCCGCCAGGATGCACAACGACAGCGACGTGATCATCGGCAAACGCTCGCGCGTATGGGCGGCCTGCAAATCCTTGGTCAGGTCCGAAGTGCCCATCACCATGCCGCCAAGGCGCGGCGTGGCGTTGGCGATTTCGTCGGCGTGCAGCATGCCAAAAGGCGTTTCCATCATGCACCACAGGGCCAGCGTCCTTGGCGCCCCGTTCGCCTCCAGCACCTGTTCGCACAGGCGCACATGATCGGCGCTTTGGACCTTGGGCAACAGCACGCCGTCACAGCCGCTTTTTGCGGCGGCGGCCAGATCCTCGTACCCCCAGGGGGTGTTGAGGGCATTGACCCGGATCAGCACCTCGCGCCGGCCGTAAAGGCCAGAGCAGGCGGCGGCCACGACATGGCCGCGCGCCTCGGCCTTGGCGTTGGGGGCGACGGCATCCTCGAGGTCGAGGATGAAACCATCGGACGTCAGGGTTTTCGCCTTTTCCAGGGCGCGGGTATTGGAGCCTGGCATGTACAGTATGCTGCGGCGTGGGCGGACTGTGGCAACCATAACGGACTCCTTTCCTTTTCTTTCCTCTCCTGTTTCTGGCCCCGCCGTTACCGTTCCTGGGGAGGCGTTGGTTCATCAGGCCGGCCGACGATGACAACCTCCAGGGCATCGGGATTCAGCAGGCGGGCCGCCACCCGGCGGGCATCGGCCAGGGTGACCCGTTCCAGATGATCATTGCGCTTGTCCAGATACTCCAGCCCCCAATCATAACGCTGCATGTCCACCAGTATGTCGGCCATCTGGTCCGTGCCATCAAGCGCCAGGGGCCACGAGCCGGTCAGGTAGGTTTTCGCATCGGCCAGTTCGGTCGCGATCGGTCCATGTTCGGCCATTTTGCGCCATTCGGCACGGATGATTGCCAGAGAATCGTTGAAACGGCTGTTTTGCGTGGCAACAGATCCCTGGATCAGGGCCGCCTGATCATAGAAAGACAGAGTAGAGCCGACCGAATAGCTCAGACCGCGGTTTTCGCGCACCTCGTTCCCCAGGCGCGAACTGATGGGATGTCCCCCCAGGATGTGGTTGACAAGGGACGCGGCATACCAATCCGGGTCGGTCATGGCAATCCCCCCGTGGCCAAAGACGGCCACACTTTGCGGGATGTCCTTTTTGACCACGGTCACCTGTCCGCTTGCCTTGGGGGACGCCGCGGGGATGGAAAAGGGCTGGGTCCTGGCCGGCAGTGTCCCAAACGCCTGGTCCAGCAGGATGGCCAATGGGGCTGGTGCAATGTCGCCGGCAACACCAATGATCACGGCATCGCGCCCCAAACGACGGGCAACGAACTCTTTCAGATCGGCCTGGGTGATGACCGCCAGATCTTCTGGCGTTCCGTATGCGGAGCGGCCATACGGGTGACCGGGAAACATTTTGGCACACCATGTCTCTGCCGCCACGGTGTCGGGATTCTCGGCACTTTCCGCGATTGCGGCCTGTATTTGCACGCGCACGCGCTCCACGGCATCGGCATCGAAACGGGGCGCCGTCAGGGCCAGTTTCAACAACGCAAAGGCGGTCTCGCGATTCTTGGTCAGGGTTTGCAGGGAGCCGTTGAAAGTGTCATGGTCCGCCGTGAAGCCTAGGCGGATGCTCAGTCTTTCAAGATTGGTCTGAAAATCACCGCTGTCCCACTCCCCGGCACCCTCGGTCACCAGTGCGGCCACCATGGTGGCAAGGCCTGTCCGCCCGGCCGGATCCAGGGCCGCTCCGCCGCGGAACAGAAAATTCATGGTGAGGATCGGGGTGGCATGATCCTCGATCAGCCAGGCTTCGATCCCCCCCGGACTGCGCACGCGCTCGACGACGACGGCGTGGGCGGAAGAGGCGGCAAGGACGGTCAGGCACACAACAGTGAATGCCCAAACAATGCGACGCATGTGTGAAACCTTTTTTTTCGAGACGAGAGGATACAGCGGGAAATATTTCTGATCATGACGGATTCCACGGAATATATGGATGCGGGAGAGGCCCCGGATCATCGCATTTCATGTTCTGACAATTGTTTTTTAAAAAATGTTCAAATAAAACACGGGGGAGGTCCAGCCTCCCCTCATGATTCCTTGGTCTTTCCTTTTGGGCGTTTCGAGTAAGGGCCTTTCTAAAAGCGGGCAACGCCCGTGCGGAATCATTCCTCTTCCCGCTCGTCCCTGCTGCCGAGCTGGTAGATGATATCCATTTCGCCGATGGCAAGGGGACCGATTCCCTCAACGGATGGGATGCCTTCATCATCCGTTTTCACCGTATCGGCTTCCACATTCAGCCAGACTGAAATGGTGCCCTTGCCGGCTTTGACGGCAATGACACGCTCCGCGATCTCGGCGTATTCAGCATCGGTGACCCACCGGGTTGCCGATAGCGTCAGGGTACCGCTCCGTTCGATCATGGCCCCTTCCGGTTCGCGTTCTCCAACACGAATGGAAATGCTTGTGTCGATATAGCCCTGTTCCGATTCCTCTGCGCCACCATCGAGGATGATCAACTTGTTGCCGTTCATACCCTGCGCGACCGAGCAGTCATCGACGATGACCCAGAACGTGACATCCATGTCCTTCACCCTTTTTTCCAGATTGACCCTGCCCCCCAGGTTTTGGGTGCGTTCCTCTGCTGTGTCTTGCGCACCTGTCTTCGGGACGGGTGCAAAGGTTTCACGGCGTTGCGGGCGACGTGGCCCGCAGGACGCCGCTCACATGCGGGTTTTCCTTGAAGATCTGCTCTGCCACTTCGTTCCGGCCACGCCGCGACATCGTTCGGGGTTTGCCCGCTGCTCACGGACATGCCCACCTCCCAGGCGTTGCCGCTCAGGGAGTCGCCATGATAGATTCTTTCTGCGTGCAAACAGGATTTGGCGTAAGCGACTTCTTCCGCGCTGACGCCCTTTTCAAGGAAACGTTTCAGTTCTGTTTCGATCGCTTCAACCATGTCTGGCATTTCCCCTTCCCCGCGGGGTGAAGCGTAAAGAGCAAAAAGTCCATCATAATCGCTCTGCACATCAACCGCCAGCTTTTTATCGACGACCAGAGACTGGTACAAGCGGCTGCTGGAACCGCTTCCCAGGAGTTCAGATAGTACGTGCGCGGCATATGGGTGACTCGTTCGCTCCATGGGGTGGTGATGGCCAGGAGCGATATAGACCCGGGACCACAACGGCTGTCGGACCTCGGGGTGACGCATTTCGATCACCGCATCGGCCCGCGGCGTCAACGGCGGCGGACGAAGCCGCTCGGGCACCGCCCGTGCGGGCAGAACTCCATAATGCTTTTCAGCCAAGCGCCGCACCTGATCAACGGTCACGTCGCCGGCCACGATCACGAAGGCGTTGTTCGGGGCATACCAAAGAGCGTGGAATGCGACAATATCCTCCTGTTTCAAAGACTTCAATTCATGATCCCAGCCGATGATCGGGTTCCGGTACGGATGGATTCCCCACAAGGTTGCTTGAAGCCGTTCGATCAGCAACGCCTTTGGCATGGTATCGATCGACATGCGCCGCTCTTCACGCACGACCTCGTGTTCGGTTTGAAAATCGGTGGGGCTGAAAGCGAGGGCGTGCATGCGTCCGGCCTCCAGCTGCATGACCAGTTCCAGCCGGTCGGCGGCGATGGTCTGGTAATAGCCGGTGGTATCATAAGACGTGAAAGCATTGTCGGAGCCGCCGTTGTGGCTGATGACCCGGGAGAACTCTTCCGCAAAAGGCTCTCTTTTCCCCTTGAACATCATATGTTCAAGCAGGTGGGCAATGCCTGATCGACCGGGGAGTTCATCGGCGCTGCCAACCCGGTACCACACCATATGGGTGACCATGGGCAGACGGTGGTTTTCGATAACGATTCCCTGAAGACCATTGGACAGGGTGAAGGTTTTCAAATCCATGGCCCAGGCGGGAACCGGACAGAAAAAAAGCGCTGCAACCAGAACACCCATCAGCAGAATCGACGCGGCGCGGAAAAAGCGAAAGACATCACTCATGAAAATACCGTTTCTGATGGACTCACAAAGACAATGACACCCCTTTGTTTAAAAAGTGCGGGGTCTGGAAACCCGATGTTCAAGAGTGCGGAACATCAGAACAAACCGAATAACCACCCTTTCTTTTTCCCCCGCTGAATGACGGGCAGGGGCACGACTCCGGATTCCGGAGTCCTCGTTGCCGTCTGTGGATCGGGCGCGGCCAGGAGCACGAGCCGATCGATGAAGGCCGACGATTCGGTCGTCAAGGCGGAAAAGTCGCGATCGATCACCGCACGAACGTCCGGAAGGCTTTGGTCTGCCTTCGCCCCACGCAACAGCGCAACCGTGCCGGCGCTGTAATGGTCCCATGGGAGTGTCTTCTTTTTCGTGGTATCGACAGCACGTCCCGCTATCGGGGGCCGCAGACCAAATTCAGGGGGCACGGTCAGCGAGGTGTGCGTGAACGTGGAAACCGCTGTGGCCCCTTTTTCATACTGCACACCGGAGGATGTTTTGCTGCACCCGGTCAGGACAGCCAGCGCGGACACGACAACCATACGGCGCCATGGCGTCATGGGGCGCGGGATGCCTTGGAACGACAGGCCCTCCCTTCTCCACCCCATGGGATCCCGATCCGCGGGTGGGAGGCCCATGCTCCGGGAAAGAACGCACTTCCCCCCCTCCCGTTTCCGCCCCCCCCCCCGTTTCCGGATGGTTTCTTCATGATACGGCGAATGATACGACGATGTTGCCACGGCCCGCATTTTCCGTTCAGAACCAATGTTCAAGAAAACCTTTCTGCCGGGGGATTCGAACCGGCACATTTCCTTCGTTGACGGGGCGGCCCAGCGCTCTATTTTCCTGTAAACGGCGCCGTTCCTTTTCCGCATCCACCACCGGCCCGCTTTCGGGAATCACATGACGCCAGAAAACCATCCGGTCGGTTACGGTACGCTGTTCCAAGAGCGTTGTCACGGCCTCGCGATTCACGAGGGTACGGATATCCGGCAGAACGTGATCGACCCCACTTGAGTGGAGAAAGGCCCGTATTCCCGGCGATGCGGTAACGGCAGGGGATCTCGTTCCTTCAGACCGGCCTTCAAACCGGTCTTCAAACCGGTCTTCAAACCGAGTGTGCCCCGTCAAGGCCCGATACGCCAGGGCGGAGGCGCTCATTTCCTGAGCACGCACGTCCTCCCCGGGCATGGGGGCGGGAAGATCAAAGGCTTCTGGTATCGTCAAGGGCGCCCGTCCCACGACCCGGAATTCATCCGGTATGGTCTTGTCATAGCCCAAGACCTTCCGCGCGTCACCGCATCCCGACAGCCCGACGGCCACAAGCGATACAACCAAAACGAAACTGTTCCTTGCCATGATCATTTAAGACAACCGATTCCCTCCTTCAAAGGTAAACGAAACTCCGTACCGGCGCAAGACCGGCGCAAGAACAAAGAAACACAACCAACGAAAAAACCTCCCCTGCGGCACACCCCCAATCCCCTGGTGTGTCCTGTCGGTATATCCTGGTTTGTTCTTTCTCTCGGGCGCTAAACAGGCTACTCCGCGGCCCCGCCGCTGGCCTCGTGACGCCGCGCTGTGCAGGGCGTCGTGACGCTGCGCTGTGCAGGACCTCGCCATGCCGAAGGCACACACTTCACCTGACGGCCGGAGTGTTGCCCTTTGCCTCGCCGTCACCGTCCCTTCTGTTCCGTGCCTCGACTGCCCTGGCGGCACACCCCTTTTCCCACATCGCATTCATGTTCACGGGGGCGTTGTGAAAATCAAGGAGGCATTGGTGCCGCCAAAACCAAAGGAGTTGGACATCACCATATTTATTTTACGCTCCCTAGCCTGCCCCGGCACCAGGTCAAGGTCACAACCCTTGGACGGATTGTCCAGATTGAGGGTCGGCGGAACAATGCCATCGCGCAAGGCCAGAAGGCTGTAGATCGCCTCCACCGCACCCGCCGCTCCCAAAAGATGACCGATCGCCGATTTGGTGGAGGACAGGCAGAGTGTATAGGCATGATCGCCAAAGACACGCTTGACCGCCCCAAGCTCGATTTCATCGCCCAGCGGGGTTGATGTGCCATGGGCGTTGATATAATCGATGCGCGATGGTTCCACCTTGGCGTTGCGCAAGGCATTGGTCATGGCCCGGCAGGCGCCGCTGCCATCTTCCGCCGGCGCGGTGATGTGGTGGGCATCGCCCGACAGGCCATAACCGATGATTTCGGCATAGATTTTGGCCCCGCGTCTTCGGGCATGTTCCAGTTCTTCCAGAATCAGCACGCCCGCCCCCTCGCCCATGACGAATCCGTCGCGATCCTTGTCCCACGGGCGCGAGGCGGCCTGGGGACGGTCGTTGAAAGCCGTGGAGAGTGCCCGGGCGGCAGCGAAGCCGGCCAATCCCAACCGACACACCGCCGCTTCCGTGCCCCCGGCGATCATGACATCGGCATCGCCGAACATGATCATGCGGGAGGCATCGCCGATGGCATGGGCGCCACTGGCGCACGCCGTGACCACTGCGTGGTTCGGTCCCGTGACGGCATATTTGATGGAGACGTGGCCGGCGGCAAGGTTGATCAGGGCGGCGGGAATGAAAAACGGGCTGACCCGCCGCGACCCGCTTTTTTCCAACGTGACGGCCGTGGTTGCAATGCCCGGCAGACCCCCGATGCCCGATCCGATCGTGACTCCGGTGCGGGCGCGATCGTCTTCGCTTTCGGGTTTCCAGCCGGAATCCTCCACCGCCTCCGCCGACGCCGCCAGGGCATACAGGATGAAATCATCCATCCGACGCTGTTCCCGCACCGGCACGATGGCATCGGGGTCAAGAAGCCCGACGCCACGACCACGGGGCACGACACCGGCAATCCGCGACGACAGATCGGCAACGTCGAAGTGGTCGATCGCACGAATGCCGGATGTGCTGTTGATCAAACGCTGCCAGTTGATGTCCACGCCGTATCCCAACGGCGTGACCATCCCCATGCCCGTAACGACAACTCGTCTCATGACTCTGGCAACCCTTGCATCCCTTCGTGATCCTTCATATACGGCTGATCCACCGGGTCCTCCCCGTCGGCCCAGACCCACTCCCCCTTTTTCCAGGCCCGAAGACCAAGGGGCAGATCATGAAGGAAAAATCAGGCGGCCGTATTGGCCTTGATGAAGTCGATGGCATCTTTCACGGTCAGGATTTTCTCTGCTGCGTCGTCAGGAATTTCACATCCGAATTCCTCTTCGAACGCCATGACCAGTTCAACCGTATCGAGGCTGTCCGCCCCCAGATCGTCGATGAAGCTCGCATTCTCGGTAACCTTGGATTCCTCCACACCAAGATGCTCGACAACGATTCTCCTCACGCGCTCGGCGATGCTGTCGCTCATTATGTCAGTCCTCGATCCGAAAGTGGAAAAAACAGTTCACACCCACCCGTTTCCCACCGGCTTTCTGCCCGATGGTTTCCGGCCTTTTCCAGTATCCCCCGACCCTGATCGTGTGATGATTGGCCCGGTTCCACCCTTTTCGTCATTTTATCAAGTCTTTCGCAAAAAACACAGCCTCCTACCATACTTTTGCCAGCTTGACCAGTCCCCGGAGTAATCGCATCCAGAGACGATTTGGCCTTGTCCCTGTGAGCCTTTGAGCCTTGATCGTGACCGATTAGCTTAAGGCTTCTTCTCGCTTCTCCTCACGTCACACGCCACCATCAGCGGCCCGTGACACAGCGAAACGGACGCATCACGAGGAGCAGCCAGTTTCTAACACTTTTCCATCCCCAGAGAGAGAGATCTTTTTTCCCGTTGTCCCGGAGGCGCATCCTTTTTCCGGTCTGCGGGGTCAGATCATGGCCAAGCCACCGTTGACATGCAGAGTCTGGCCCGTGATGTACCCCGCTTCCGAACTGGCTAGGAACAGGACGGCGTTCGCGATGTCCTCCGGCGTTCCAAGGCGGCCTGTCGGAATGGCCGCCATCAGGCTGTCCCGTCGGGCGGTGGGCAGGGCATCGGTCATGGCGGTGGCAATGAACCCGGGGGCAAGGCAATTGACCGTGATGCCGCGCGAGGCCATTTCTGCGGCAAGGCTTTTGGTCATGCCGATCATGCCGGCCTTGGCGGCGGCATAGTTGGCCTGTCCCGGATTCCCGGTCACGCCGACGATGGAAGTGATGTTGACGATGCGCCCGAAGCGCCGCTTCATCATGCCCCGCACCGCCGCCCGGGACAAACGAAATGCCGCGGTCAGATTGACGTTCAGCACCGTTGTCCAGTCGTCATCCTTCATGCGCAAAATCAAGGCATCCCGGGTCAGGCCGGCGGTATTGACGAGGATATCCACCCTTCCCAAGGTGGCCTCGGCCTCCCCCATCAACCGCTCGACCGCCTGCGTGTCGTTCAAATCACACGGCAGAACGAAGGCCCGTTCTCCCAGAACGGCGGCCCGTTCTTCCAGGGTGGCCCGCCGGGTCCCGGATAAACCGACAACGGCGCCGCGCCCATGGAGCGCGTGTACCACCGCACCGCCGATTCCCCCGGAAGCACCGGTCACAAGGGCACATTTGCCGGTCAGGTCGAACATTGGTGGCTTTTCTCCCCTGGTCGTTCCGGCCCGCGCCATCACAAATTGTTGCAGATCATTACAGATGCCGGCTCAAAGCGTTTTCAGGAACGCTTCGATATCGTGGGGCGTATGCACGGCCACGCCCGTGAGATCCCGGGCGATTCGTTTGGCAAGGCCCGTCAGAACCTTGCCGGCACCGATTTCGACCATTTGCCTTACACCGTGCTCGCGCATGTACAAAACACTTTCCCGCCAGCGGACGGCCCCCGTCACCTGATCAACCAAAAGCGAGCGGATGACGTCAGGTTCCTCAACCTGGCAGGCGGTCACGTTGGCGACCAAAGGCACCACGGGTCGTTCCACCGTGACCTGCGCGAGGACGGCTGCCATGGCATCGGCGGCCGGTTGCATCAGTTCGCAATGAAAGGGAGCCGAAACCGGCAACAGCACGCTTCTTTTGGCGCCGCGGGCCGCCGCTAGAACCACGGCTCGTTCAACGGCGGCCAGATGTCCGCTCACCACCACCTGGGCCGGGGCGTTGTCGTTGGCCGCGGTGCAGATTTCTCCTTCCGCCGCCCGTTCGGCCACTTCCCGCGCCATGTCAAGGTCAAGCCCGATCAAGGCCGCCATCGCCCCCAGCCCCACGGGAACGGCCTTTTGCATGGCCTGGCCGCGCACTTTCACCAGATGTGCCGTATCGGCCAGGGTGAAGCTTCGGGCCGCCGCCAGGGCCGAATATTCGCCCACCGAATGGCCGGCGACAAATTTCACCCTCTGCGACAGATTCAATCCGCCTTCGCTTTCCAGTACCCGCACGACGGCCATGCTGACAGCCATCAAGGCCGGCTGAGCATTTTCCGTCAACGTCAGGGTACTCTCCGGCCCCTCGAACATCAGGTGGCTCAGATTCTGGTGCAAAGCGTTGTTGATTTCTTCAAAAACAAGACGGGCCGCCGGAAAAGCCCCGGCCAGATCCCGACCCATGCCAACGACCTGGGACCCTTGTCCCGGAAATACAAATGCCTGCGCCATCAAAAACCCTTCCTCCGTGACTCATTGCTTAAAAGGGGGTAAAAGTGATCTTAGTCATACCGGCCCTGACGGTTCTGTCAAGCGTGTCTGTCAGCACGTTTGCACGACAATTGAAATCTTGCATAAAAATTGAAACGCTGTATAGTGCGCCGCTTCAAACTCCTTGCCGGACCCAGAGGGGTCCGGCTATGCCCGCACGGTTCAGCGGGAGAGAAAAGCCGCAAGGGGTATCAACGAGGGACACATGCCGTTTTACGAAACCACCTTTCTCGTGCGCCAGGATGCATCGACCCAGCAGGTCGAGAATCTGACCGAGCGCTTCGCCGCCGTCATCGGGGATCGCGGCGGCAAAATCAGCAAACGCGAAAACTGGGGGCTGCGCAATCTGAGCTATAAAATCCAGAAAAGCCGCAAGGCCCACTATATCTTTTTCAACATCGACGCTTCTCCAGAGGCTATTCTTGAAATGGAGCGGCAGATGCGCATCAACGAAGACATTTTGCGCTATCTGACGATTCGGGTGGACACGCTTGACGATCAGCCATCGCCCCTCATGCAGAATCGGGGCGGCCGAGAGGGCGAGCGGGAGCGCGGCGGACGCTTCACCCGTGAACGGGAAGGCGGCGGTGGCGGTGGCCGTTTCGGCCGCGGGCGTGATCGCGGGAACGATCGCGAGCGGGGGGATGGTCGTGCCGATGGTCGTGCCAACGACAAATCCAGTGAGGGAGGGGTATGATGTCAGGGCCACGTCGTCCGTTTTTCCGCCGTCGTAAAACCTGTCCGTTTTCGGGAACCGAAGCGCCCCGGATCGACTATAAAGACGTGCGACTGCTCCAGCGCTACGTCTCTGAGCGGGGCAAGATCGTTCCCAGCCGGATCACGGCCGTTTCGGCCAAAAAACAACGGCAGCTGGCCCGCGCCATCAAACGCGCCCGCTATCTCGCCCTGCTCCCTTATGTGATCAGCTAGCCCGGCAGAAACAAGACGAATCGAGAAAGTGTCACGCCACGGCTCAAGGCACGGGTGGTGTGGCCATAAGGAGAAACAACGATGAAAGTCATTCTGCTTGAGCGAATCGAAAAACTGGGGCAGATGGGGGATGTGGTCAAGGTCCGCCCCGGCTACGCCCGCAATTACCTGCTCCCCCAGCGGAAGGTTTTGCGCGCGACAAAAGAAAGCCTTTCCCGTTTCCAGCAGCAGCGGACACAGCTTGAAGCTGTCAACCTGAAGCTGTGCGATGAGGCGTTGAGCGTCGCCGCCAGAATGGAGGGACTGGCGCTGTTCGTGGTGCGCCAGGCCGGCGAAAGCGGCCAGCTTTACGGTTCGGTCTCGGCGCGTGATATTGCCGATGCCGTGACCGCGGCGGGTTTTACCGTGCAGCGCAACCAGGTGAGCCTGACGCACGCGATCAAAACTCTTGGCGCAACACCTGTCCGAGTTCTCCTTCATCCCGAAGTGGTCGTCACGGTGACCATGACCGTCGTCCGCTCCATCGAGGAGGTCGTGGTACGTCCCAAAAGTGAACCTGCCGTGCCGGAAAGCATTGCCGAAGAAGAAGAAGAAGAAGACAAAGGGTAAAACAGGGCAGGGTGCATGTCTTTAAAGATGATTTTCTAGAATCGGGGTTCTATGGGGGAAGGCGTGCTGCCGTCCCCCATAAATTTTGTTTGGGGCACGGCAGGAATGAGCGGTGGCGGAGAATCGGACTGGACGAAAAGCAGAATCCTGATTTTCGACCAGGATGACGATTTCCGTTTCTGGGTGCGGAGCATTTTCAACCGCTTGCAGGTGGCGGACATTCTCAGCACGGCCACGGCAAACGAAGCCATGCAGGGAATTCTGAGTGGAAACGTCACCATCGCCCTGCTGGAATTGGGGAGCAACGAAACGGCGGCGATCGAGATCATTCGTCGTGTCCGGAACCGTTACAGGAGTCCCCTCCCCGATCTGCCGCTGATTCTGTTGACCCGCGGCCAGGACAAAATGCTGCTTGCCAAGGCCTGTGCCGGCGGTGTGGACGGCGTGATTCTGAAACCGGTGTCGGAGCGCGTGCTGCTGCACACCGTGGCCCAGGCGTTGCGCAAACTTGGCGTGGTCAATCTCCGTTTTCTGCACCCGGAATCCCAGATGGCGGCCAACGGCGCTCGTGCCACGCCGACAGCGCCTGACCAGACGGCGCAGGTGAAGGGTGGGGGGGCTTTATCCCGTGCCGGGAGTTCTTCCCGTTCCTTCCCGTCTTCCCAGACATCCGCGTCTCCAGCCCGTCCGCACCATTCCAAAACCGTCCTCGAACCACGCGGTTTGCCCCCGGCACCGACACGGCGATCGTCTCCCTTCGAAGCCCCCGAAGCGGTGCCGCCAATCCGGCAAAAGGCCCCACAATCCCTTAAACCGCCGCAGGCGGAACGACATCTGCCCATGCCAGAGGCGAAGACAAAGGGTACGCCACAGGCGGCGGCGGAACGGGACGAAACAGCAGAATCGATCCAGACCTTTTCAAGCCCTTCCCCCGCGATCGAGGCCATCCTCAAGGCCCATGAACGCTGGCTCGTGACACGCCGGCGGTGAGGGGGCGAGGGCCATGTTGGCTGGGCTCGATCTGACGCAATGCAATCTGAATGCCGTCAATCTGGCCGGCGCCGATTTGCAGGAAAGCACTCTGGCCGGGGCCGATTTGACCGGGGCCACGCTGACCGGTGCCGACATGCGCTGGGCCGATCTGTCCGGGGCCTGTCTTGTCAACTCCCATTTGGGGGTGGCGCGCCTGCGTCACGCCACGATGCAGGCTTGTCTTCTGGATGGCGCCAGCCTGCGCAGCGCTGATTTGTCCGGCGCCGATCTGCGCAATGCCCATTTCGGCGCGGCCGACTGCACGAGAGCGGTTTTTTTGGAGGCCCGTTTGCATGAGGCTGACTTGCAAGGGGTCAAGGGGTTGACATCCCGCCAGCTGGTCAGGGTTTTGGGCGGCGAGACGACTCGTCTGCCTGCCGGAATCGTGGCGCGCGGCCCCATGCTGTCAGAATAAGGAATCGAGGGGGGTGTGGGGGGAGGCCGCGCCTCCC
>WOUV01000062.1:14742-16274 GCA_009773045.1 Rhodospirillaceae bacterium
TCGAAGGCCACGCGGCGCGCTTCCTCAAGATCGAGACGCTTGTTGACGATTTTATCCACCACATCCTGATTGCCGCTTTCAAAGCCGATTTTCACTCCGCAACATCCACTGTCTTTCATTTCCTGCCAAAGATGAAAGCTCGAGGTATCGGCCCGGCACATGGCCGACCATGGGACATCGAGTTTGCGCATGATGGCGCATACTTTCTCGACATGCCGGTCCCCCAGATTGAACGTGTCATCGTCGAAATAAACGGACTGGAAATGGTACCTGCCGATCAGTTCGGTCAAAAGCGCTTCCAGGTATTCGGCGTTGTACTGGCGGACGGTCCGCTTTCGGCTGCCGGTCGGGGTCATGGCCGGTCATGGTCGCCGGCCAGACGCAGAAGATGCACTTGTAGGGGCACCCTCGGCTCGTAAGGATTTGCAATTGCGGCGCTTTCTGACCGACGGGGTTGCTGTCCCAATAGCGGGGGGCATAGGTGGCATCAAAATAGGGGAAGGGCGCGCTGTTCATTTTCTCGACGGTCAGAAGATCGAAATCGACGACTCCATTGGCGCCATTCAGAGCCTTGATGACGCCTTTTTCGTATTCTCCCCGAACCGCGGCCTGAATGTTGGGGGCTTCTTCCAGCACCGTCTCGCCGCGCGTGGTGATCGGACCCGTGATGATGAAGCGTGTCCGCGGCAGACGTTGGGCAATAGTGTGGATCAGGCGTTTGTCGTGTTCCCAACTGGGGGAGGCCGATTCAAGGACGATATAGTCGAAATTTTCCGCCTGCAGGAATGCAAGATACGTTTCATAGGATTCCCGCAGGGCGATGCTGTCGCGAAAGGCCGTCGTGATTCCCATCTTGTCGGCGCAATAGGTCGTTGCGTGTCCCAGAAAATAAGGATACGGCAGATAGGAGCCGAAGGCGAAACGATTCGGCGGAGTCGTGATATGAAACGTGAACCGCCAGCGCGACCCGGCCCGCACCCCGGCGCGAAACGCCATGACGTCGCACCCTTGCGCGTCGCGCCCCGTGACCATGTGTTTCCACCAGGGGGGATTGCTGAACAGAACTTTCATGGGGCAAGTCCCTTCCTACCTGTTCCTTGATGGATTTTCTCCACCATCCAGCGGGTGTTTCTACCAGCCACAGCGGTTACCCGTAAGTATTCCTATCTGTTAACACTCAATACTGGTACCATGATACCATGGCATCCACCAATCGGGAAGATCCCCGCGTTTCTTCCCAGATTTGTGAAGCCCGTTTGGCCTGGGTCGCAAGGGAGTCGAAGGTGTCGAGAGCGGTCGTGACGGCTTTCAGCACGGAGTCGACGGTGCTTTCTGTAAACACGGTGCCCGGCATGCCGAATTCGTGCAAAAGACCATGCAGGGTCGTCCCGTGCGGAGCCACCAGTGGGGTGGCATTGGCAATTGCCTCGCTTGCAACCGCGGAATAGGAGGCAATGAAAAGGTTGATGTCATAAGGACAGACGATCAGATCCGACAGTTCCAGCAACTGATTCCACAACGTCTCTCCGGCG
>WOUV01000063.1 GCA_009773045.1 Rhodospirillaceae bacterium
CTCCAGCGCCCAGTCCGGTCGCACGACCCGCCGCCGCCGCTGACTTTCCAGCAGCGCCGCAGCCTTGGTGAGATTCTTCTCCGCCACCGCCGCCATTTTCGCCGCCCCTTGCAGTTCATAAATCTGCAAGGTGTCCCGGAATGCCTCGACCGACTGTCGCAGATATTCCGAATCGTTCGTGTTGCGACCCAGCATGAACAGGGCCGACCCCAGATTGTTTTGCGACGCGGCCCATAATAAAGGGGCCGTCTCCAGAGTGCGAACCTCCAGCGCCGCCCGGCTTGTATCAACCTATAGTTGCAAGACCTCGACACTTTTGATGTGGTCTCCATAGACTTGCAACGACTGGGACAGATTATGCATGACATCAGCCCAACGGAACGGTTCTTCAGCCCGGGCGATCACCTGCAACGCCCCTTGAAAAGCGGTGAGGGATTCCTTCAAAAGTTCGATCTTATCGGTGCGCATGTGCAAACGATACAGCAACCCCCCGATTCGGGCTTGCAGTACCCCCCATTCCTTGGGCGCCTGTTCCCGGTTCAACGCAAGACAGGCGGACCTGTAGGTTTCCACCGCCCGTTCCAGCAATTCCGGATCATCCCCGCGCTCGGCGGCGGCTTGCAAGGCCAATCCAAGCGACCGGTTCAACAGTCCCAGCCGTCGTTCCAACGGTCCGGTCAAAAGCCGCAAGGCCTTGCGATAGGCAGAAATGGTGCTCTGGAACCAGTCGGTGCTTGGGTCGAGCGTTCCTGCCAGCATAGCGCCGTTGGCATAGGCATGGCGGCCTGTTCCTCGCCGCCCAGCCGAGGTGTGGGAGGAGGCGTTTCCAGGAGATTCTGACTTTGCACCAAGGCATCCACCAGCGCCATGCGCAGGGCCTGAGCATGGGATTCCGAACGGGCTTCAAGGCCTGCCAGGGCCGCGCCCCGTACAAGATAGGCCCACGCCTCATCGAAATCGAGCGGCAGGAATAACGGAAATTTGGGCAAAAGCCGCTCGTCCCCCGTCGCTGTCACGGAAAAAAAGAAAAGGCGCAGAAACGGGCTATCCGGTTCGACATCCCCCCACAGCAGCACATCCCCCCCCTGGCGTGCCAGCAGCCGGCGGGCCTGGGTCAGCGTTTCGGCCGGTGTCTCCCCGCCCCGATTCCTTGAGTCGACGAACGGATGGTCACCTCGGGCATGCCTTCCAAGGCGGCCACCACCTGTTTTCCCAGCACATTACCCTCGAAGTCGCCGGTGATCGCCGCCACCAGAATCGTCATCGGCCGCACGGTCCGTTCCACGGCAACAACGGCCGGCCGTGGCACCGGCCCCCCGATCCAGCGCCGCAGCAGACCGATCAGCCCCGATCCCTTGTCTTTCTTTCGCGGTGCCCCCTGCCCTTCCCCAACCAGTTCGGCAATCATGGTATCGGCGTTCCGCAGGCGGTGGGCAAGCCGGGTCAATACCTTGACCGCCACCTGTGGCTTTGTTTCGATCTGCTGAAGAAATTCGGAACGCGGGACCACCTCGACGGACAGTTCGGTGCGCGCCCGGGCGCTGGCGCTCCGCGGCGCACGGGTCAGCGCCCCCATTTCACCGAAAATATCCCCCTTGCCCAGGATCGCCAGCGTGACCGGGCCACGCAGGGTATCCTTGATCAGTTCCACTTCGCCCGTCAGGATGACATAGACGACCAGTCCTTGTTCCCCCTCCCTGAACACCAACTCGCCGGCACCATAAAAACGTTTCATGACCGGACCTTCTGTGTACGTTCAGGCATCATGGGCGAGACGAAACATCACCACAGTCTCCACGGTTCCTTGAGATCGTGACTCATGTGTTCTTCATGCCGTCGGACTGGAACGAGACCGGGGCAGAAGAACATAATACCGTCCCCTGCTTTTCATCCCTCCGGCCTTGGCAAAGGCAGCGTCGCCATGACCCCAGAAAAAATCCCCCCGCACCGGCCCGGTGATGGCATTACCGGTATCCTGAGCGATGACGAGACGCCGTAACACCGCGCCGTCCGATTCGCGCGTGTCCAACCATAACGGCGCCCCCAGGGGCAGATATTTCGGGTCGATGGCAAGGCTCCGCCCGGCGGTCAGCGGAACGCCTTGCGCGCCCACGGGACCGTCGGCCGTGACGGTGCGGAAGAAAACGAACCTGGGGTTTTCGGCCATCAGGGCGCGGGCCTCGACCGGATGGGCGCGCAACCAGTCGCGGACGGCGACCATCCCCGCCTGCTCACGCGAGATCAGGCCGCGTTTGATCATGCGCCGGGCGATGCCAACGAATTTGTGACCATTGTCTGCCGTATACCCGATGCGGAGGGAAGCCCCCTCCCCCAGATGAACGAGGCCCGCCCCCTGGATGTGCAAAAGAAAGACATCGACCGGATCGCGCACCCAGGCCACCACCGGCCATGTCGGATTCGGCAGAACTTCCGGCAGGGTTGTCTCGAGGCGCGCCCGGTCGGGATAGGGACGCAACCGTCCCTCCTCGATGCGTCCGACCAGGGTTTCGTTCCGCCATTCGGATCGGAATTGCCCCAGATCCACTGTCACCAGATCTCCGGGCCGACCCAGAATCGGCGTGCGGTAAGGCCCCTGGCGAACCAGCGATCCGGCAAGCTCCACTTCGTAATAGCCGGTGAACAGCCCATCGGCGTCTCCGCCGGCCTTTTGCACCAGGGCGGCTTCGAACCAGCTTTCAAAGAAACGGCGCGCGGCATGGTCATCGTCCCGGGGCAGACGCTCGGCGGCACGGCACGGCCCGTGCCAGTCGGCCACCGTGCCGGCGGCAAGGTACCCCCTGCCAACGGAACGAACCTCTGGTTGACGCAAAAACACCCGGCAGGAGCGGAGAAAGGCTGGCACGGCGGCGGCCACGGAATCCTGGCCCCACCCTGGCAGGGACTCGAAGGGCACCGGCTTTAAGACCACCGCCGCAGGCGCCGCCGGCTGTTCCTGGGAAACCGGACGTTCCGGGGAAAAGGAGTCACCATACCCACACGCGGTCAAAAGCCCGCACAGAAGGGCGACATGAATCGACCTCAGCATGTGATCAATCCTCGCTACGCGTTTCGACCAGAATCCAGTTGGGATCGGAGGAGCGGGTATCGCGCGCGAAGGTCCATAGATCGACAACCTTGTTCACCCGGTTCGGATCGCCTTCGACCACATGACCGTCACGATCGCGCACAACGGTGACCTGCGCCGATACGAAACGGATCGTGATGAATGCCGTCGCTCCTTGCACCCTGGCATCCGTGATTTCAAGGTCTGGTTCTTCCAGAACCTGGGTTTCAACCGATTCGCCGGCGTGCATGCGGGACTCAAGGACGCGGCTGAAGTCGTCGAACACCCCCTGAGACACAAGCGGACGCAGGTTTTGCCGGTCACCGTTCGCAAAGGCCCCGACGATGCTTTCAAAGGCCGATTGCGCCCCGTGCAGAAACGTCTGCGTCGTGAAGCGAGGGTCGGCGATTCGTATTTGAACCAGAGCCGCTTCAAGCGGTGTGGTGGGATGGGAAGGCCCCGCACCCCCGTTGTCGCCAGTATCGGTCCCGTGC
The DNA here is from genome assembly GCA_009773045.1 of Rhodospirillaceae bacterium. Lineage (GTDB taxonomy): Bacteria > Pseudomonadota > Alphaproteobacteria > Rhodospirillales > Rhodospirillaceae > WOUV01. The sequence continues at coordinate 3,559 of WOUV01000063.1, forward strand.
ACCTGCTGATCATCCTGGATATCCTCAAGGGAATCCGAGGGACGCCGTTCTTGCCGACGGCCCAGAACACTGCGCAAACGCAGCACCAGAAAGGCGGCGATCATGGCATAAACGATCATATCAACAAAGTGAACACTTTCGCTCATTGTGTTTTGCTTTAAAATACCCCAACGGTGGATTCGTCCCTTGAAAGGCACATGGGAAAATCCGTTACGGCGGAACCCCCCGCCCCCCTTCACCGTAGATAAGCCGTCATTCGGCAAAGAGCAAGCACGGCTGCATTCCTGATGGTGACATTCGGCTTTTTGCCTTCGATGGAAAAGGCTTCTTCTGTTTTCAACAAAACACGGAGGATGGTTCGCTGTCCTCCCCCTCATGATTCCCGATGCGGGCGCCAGCGTCGTTCATGAGGGAAACGAAGCCGGGAAAACTGGTGGCGATGGCCTGTGCGTCATCCACCGTGACCGGTGCCCCGGTCACCATTCCCAGAACCAGAAAAGCCATGGCGATGCGGTGGTCGAAGGCGCTGACCACCCGCGCCCCCCCCGGCGGTGGACCACCGGAACCATGGATGATGAGGGTATCGCCCTCCACCGCCACCTGCCCTCCGCACGCCGATAGGCCCCGGGCGATGGCGACAAGACGGTCACTTTCCTTGACCCGCAGTTCGGCAAGGCCGTGCAGGCGGGTGATCCCATGGGCGCATGCCGCGGCGATGGCCAGAACGGGGTACTCGTCGATCATGGCGGGCGCACGCGCCGCCGGCACGTCGATTCCCGTCAACGCCCCGTGACGGATCACGATGTCGGCCACCGGCTCGCCGCTTTCCATTCGTTCATGATGTTTTTCCACCGATCCTCCCATCTCGCGCAGGGTCTCGTACACACCATACCGCAAAGGGTTGACGCCAACGCCGGTCAGTGTCACCCCTCCCCCCGGCACCAGCAGGGCGGCAACGGCCGCCAAGGCGGCCGAGGACGGATCAGCCGGCACACTGACGGCCCGACCGCTGATTTCGGGCTGACCGATCAGGGTGATGCTCTTTGCGCCGGTTGCAGGGTCTGTCTCTGCCCGCATCGTCACGCCGAACTCCTGCAACATCCGCTCGGTATGGTCACGACTCGGCGCCGGTTCGATGACCGTGGTGGCCCCGGGCGTATTGAGCGCGGCCAGCAGCACCGCCGATTTCACCTGTGCCGAGGCCACCGGCAGGGTGTACACGATGGGCACTGGCGAAGCGGTGCCGGCCACGGCCAAAGGCAACCGTCCACCGGCACGGGAGAGGAACCGGGCGCCGATGCGGCGCAACGGCTCCATCACCCGTTGCATGGGCCGCGTCCGCAGGCTGGCGTCCCCCGTCACCACGCTGGTGAACGGGTGGGTGGCCAGAAGGCCCAGCAGCAGCCTTGCCCCGGTGCCGGCGTTGCCCATATCCAGAACATCCGCCGGTTCGACCAGGCCACCGATTCCCCGCCCCAGCACGCGCCAGCAGCCGGATGCATCGCGCATGACCGCCGCGCCCAAGGCCCGCAGGGCGGCGGCGGTGTGAAGCACGTCTTCCCCTTCCAGAAGGCCGGTGATCGTGGTTTCGCCCACGGCCATCGCCCCGAGCATCAGCGCCCGGTGCGAAATGGACTTATCGCCCGGAACACGCAAGGTGCCGCCGAAAACGTCGGTGCGAAAGGAGGTCAGCCGCGCGCTCATGTTTGGCATTTCACAACGTCGGATCCCGTTGACAGAGGACCAAAGACAACAAATATGATAGCATAAAGAGCGGAGCAAAACAGACGTATTTTTCCGCCTCTGCGATTCACTTTGCTTTTGACAGTCCCGAAAGAACGTGGCACATCGCCGCAATCTCAAGCTTGACAACCGCGGGAGGACATACGGGTGGCCAAACAGGAATGGGGCGCCAAAAGAATTTGCCCAAGTTGCGATGCGCGCTTCTATGATTTGCGCCGCAATCCCATTCTTTGCCCCAAGTGCAACACCATCGTCGAACCCGAGGCCCCTCCCCGGTTGCAGCGCCCGGTCGTTGCCAGAAAGGCGGTCAAACCGGTCGTGACGACACCGGTCGTCGCCGATCTTGACAGTAACCAGCCCGATGTGGAGAAAGCGGAGGGAATCATGACCGACATGGATAACGACACCACGCTTGAAACGGACGAGGACGACACCCTGGCGGATGAGGAAGACGATGACGAGGAGGAAGAGGAGGCCCTGATAGAAGATGCCTCGGATCTGGGGGCGGACGACGACGACGTGGCCGAGGTCATGGAACACCTGGAAGACGACCACGAGGTCTGAAACCGGAAACATAGGGGCGGCAGGCATGAAGGCGATCGCGTTCGGACGTGATCGCCGGGGAATGGTTTTCTCAAGGCCGGGGAATGGTTTTCTCAAGGCCGGGGAGTGGTTTTCTCAAGGTCTGTGCCTTCTCTCCCTCAGGCGCCGGGCGTCCGCGGCTTTTGGCGTGGCGAGGGTTGGCCCGTCCCTGGGGACTCGTCAGGCCAAAGGTATGCGGTCCCCAGGGCGGCCCCATTCAATCTTTTTTCACGTTCAGGCCCTTTTCACGTTCAGGCGAAGGAACTCTTTCTTTTTCCCGATTGCCCTGGCGGTTTTCCATGATTCCCTTGACAGGAAAAGGGGGAAACGGCACACTGGAGGACGCGGAAAGAATGGGGATCCAGTTCGCGAGGGTTCGTGCACTGGAATGTTTTTTATTGCCCTTGATCAAGGGCGGAGTCGCAGGGTCCGTCGCGCATGTTTGAAAGCTTGAGCAACCGGCTGGGACAGGTTTTCGACCGTTTGAAACGGCGGGGTTCCCTGTCGGAGGCCCATATCAACGAGGCCATGCGCGAGGTGCGTGTGGCCCTGCTGGAGGCCGATGTGGCCTTGCCGGTGGTGAAGGATTTCATCGTCGGAGTCACGGCCAAGGCGGTCGGTCAGCAGGTGCTCCGCTCCGTCACCCCCGGCCAGATGGTGGTGAAAATCGTCCATGACGCCCTGGTCGAGATGCTGGGTGGTGGAAGCCAGGGGCTTGCCCTGAACGCGGTGCCACCGGTCGCGGTGCTGATGGTCGGGCTTCAGGGATCGGGGAAAACCACCACCTCCGCCAAGATCGGCCTGCGCCTGAAAACCCGCGAGCGGCGCAAGGTGCTGTTGGCCTCCCTTGACGTTTACCGTCCGGCGGCGCAGGAGCAACTCGCCATCCTTGGGGAACAGACCTCCATCGCCACCCTGCCCATCCTCCCCGGTCAAATGCCGGTGGATATCGCACGGCGTGCCATAGACGAAGGCCGCAAGGGTGGCTTTGATGTGGTGATCCTCGATACCGCCGGGCGGCTGCACATCGATCAGGCCCTGATGGCCGAGGTGGCGGAGGTGCGCGATGCGGTGACCCCCACCGAAATCCTGCTGGTTGCCGATGCCATGACCGGCCAGGACGCGGTGATCCTTGCCCGCACGTTCAATGAACAGGTGCGCCTGACCGGCATCGTGCTGACCCGGATCGATGGCGATGCGCGCGGGGGCGCGGCCCTGTCCATGCGGGCGGTGACCGGCCAGCCCATCAAGTTTTTGGGCACCGGTGAAAAGCTGGAAGAACTCGAGGAGTTTCACCCCCACCGCCTTGCCGGGCGCATCCTTGGCATGGGCGATGTCGTGTCCCTGGTCGAAAAGGCCGCCGCCACCTTCCAGGAGGAAGATGCCGAGGCCATGGCCCGGAAGATCCTGGAAGGACAGTTCGATCTGAACGATCTTCTGCTGCAATTGCGCCAGGTGCGCAAAATGGGCGATCTGAAAGGGCTTTTGCGTATGCTGCCCGGAATCGACAAGCTGAAAAAGAAGATCGACGAGTCCAAGATCGACAACAAGCTGTTGGCCCACCAGGAGGCCATCATTCTTTCCATGACGGCACATGAACGGCGCTGGCCCGACACCATCAAGGCCTCGCGCAAAAAACGCATCGCCAATGGGTGTGGCCTGACGGTGCCCGATGTCAACCGGCTTTTGAAGCAACACCAGCAGCTGGCCGGGATGATGAAGGAAATGCAAAAAATGAATCGGAAGGGAGTGCTTGGCTCCCTGTTTGGTGGCGGCCCTCTCGCATGGCCCGGAGGTCCCGCGGGAGGAGGCGGACCGCCGCGTCTGCCGGGACGGCGCCGGAGGTAGTCGGCACCCCCCCGTGCAAGGGATATCAAAACTTCTCGTCCCTTCCCCTTCCGTGAAGGAAGGAGAGTGATGGATTGTCATCCTATGGAACACTCATGAAGCAATGGAGTCATCACATTCATGTCGCTCAACATCCGTCTTTCCCGTGCCGGCGCCAAGAAGCGTCCATTCTACCGAATCGTTCTGGCCGACTCGCGGTCGCCCCGGGACGGTCGTTTCATCGAGCGTCTGGGATCTTACAACCCCATGCTGCCCGAAGATAACGCCGAGCGTATCGTCTTGAAGGACGAACGCATCCGGCACTGGCTCGGCATCGGCGCCAAGCCCACTGACCGGGTGGCGCGATTTCTGGGGCGGGCCGGTCTGATGGCTCCTCCTGCCCTTCCCAATCAGACAAGACAAAACCAGCTCAAGGCCAAAGCGCAGGAGCGCCTGAAGGCGGAAGCCGGGAACGGGTGAGAAGGAAAAAAGATCCTTGCCTGAAAGTGAAAAAGCCTCTTTGGCGCCTGAAGGCGAATCCCGGGTGTGCGTTGGCGTGGTAGTCGGCGCGCACGGTTTGCGGGGAAGCGTGCGGATTCGCAGCTTCACCGATGATCCGGCCGACGTTGGCGCCTATGGTCTGCTGGAAGACGAAACCGGCCAGTGGCATTTCACGGCGCGGGTGACTGGTTTTGGCAAGGGAGAGATCGTGCTGGCGGATCTGACCGGCATTGCCAATCGCTCGGATGCCGAATCCCTGCGGGGAACGCGCCTGTTCGTGCCGCGCGCGGCCTTGCCGGAACCGGCGGAGGACACGTTTTATTGGGCCGATCTGATCGGTTTGCCCGTGTTCCTGCCCGATGGAACGCTGGCGGGAAGTGTCATGGCCGTGCATGATTTCGGTGCCGGACCCCTTTTGGATGTGACTACCGGTGAACAACAGAGCGTCATGGTGCCCTTCACCCATGCGGCAGTCCCAAAGGTGGATCTCGCCGGCAGACGGGTGGTGGTGGTGCGGGAGATGTTCGATTCCGGGGATGAAGAGCGCGCACCTTGATGTGTGCCTGAGAATCTCTGCCGCTTTTGGGCTGTTAACCGAATGGCGTATATACCCTGAAGAGCGGATACACTACGGTATTCGTCCAAGGGGTCAGTCTGATCGGTTTCAGGCATGACCAGAACCTTGAGGACGATACGGAACATCACCATGAAGATCAGGAAAAAGCGCCTTCATCGCCGTGGCCATCGGCATTATACTGGCCACAACGGGCGTGCGAGCGGCCCGGGCACTGAACCTTGACGGGGCCTCCCCGATGCTTCACATGAAGTGCGGGATACAATGTGGTTTTGACAGGCTCTGTTATCGGGCTTGCTTGGCCGCAGGGTGAAAGCGGTTGGAGCGCCTCTGACGTGCGGTCAGAGCATCCAAAGCCTGAAAGGCCGCAGAGGGACGTGGATTTCAGCGGTCCGTCACGTCATGGGCACGCTACGGGAGAGCATTCAGTCACGGTCAGTCACGGTATGAAGCCCATGGTGCCCTTTCGGGTTTGTGTCTTAACCCTCTTCCCCGCCATGTTTCCCGGGCCGCTGGGCCATTCGCTGGCCGGCCGGGCCCAGGCAGAGGGACGATGGAGCCTCGAAACGGTGGACATTCGCGTCGATGATGCACCGTTCGGCGGCGGCCCGGGCATGGTGTTGCGAGCAGATGTGGTGGATGCGGCCCTTCAGGCGACACGAAGACCGGAAATACCGTTTGTTTATCTGACCCCGCGCGGACAGGTGCTGACCCAGGCCAGAATACGGGCGCTGAGCGAGAGGAATGGGCTTGTCGTTCTGTGCGGCCGGTTCGAAGGCGTGGACCAGCGGGTGCTTGAGAGGCACGGCGCCGAAGAACTCAGCATCGGGGATTATGTCCTGTCGGGCGGGGAACCGGCAGCCATGGTGCTAGTCGATGCCATCATCCGTCTGCTGCCGGGTGTGGTGGGGCATGCGGAGTCCTTGCGGGAGGAAAGTTTCGAACGCGGGCTTTTGGAATACCCGCACTACACCCGTCCCCAGGTATGGGCGGGACAGGCGGTGCCGGAAGTTCTGATTTCGGGCCATCACCAGCGCGTGGCCGCTTGGCGGCAGGCGGCGTCCGAGGCGATCACTCGGGAACGAAGACCGGATTTGTGGATCCGTTACCAGGAAGGAAGAGTTTGACCATGAATATCATCGAACAGCTTGAACAGGAACAGATCGCCGCTCTGGTCGCGGGGCGCTCCATTCCCGACTTTTCGCCGGGCGACACGGTACGGGTCCATGTGAAGGTGATCGAAGGCAGCCGGGAACGCCTTCAGGTCTATGAGGGCGTCTGCATCGCCCGGCGCAATGCCGCCCTCAATTCCAGCTTCACGGTCCGCAAGATTTCTTTTGGCGAAGGGGTGGAACGCATCTTTCCCCTTTATGCGCCATCGCTCTCCAAGATCGAGGTCGTGCGCCGCGGCAAGGTGCGGCGGGCTAAACTCTATTATTTGCGCAGCCGCCGTGGACGCGCCGCCCGCATCGCCGAAGATACCTCGGCAACCGCGCGCGGTCGGGAATGAATAAAGGAATCACCCAACCACGCATCACTGTTCACGGGTCTACGGCATGCGACGGTGGATGATGTTGACGGCAGGATGGGGATTGATGGGACTCGGCGTGGCGCGCTGGCGGGAACCATTCTTGCCAATGAATCCCCGTGGGTGCGCGTGCGAGTGGGGATTCTCAAACGTCGCTATCCCATGGCCGCGGCCCGCTTTGATGCCGTTCTGCGAGAAACGCGACGCGGATGGTTCAAGTAAAGGCAACAAAAAAACCACGCGCCATCTTTATGAGAACCAGCGATAAACCGGAGCCTAGGCCATGCCCTCTCCCGCCACCCTGTTCGACAAGATCTGGCACAGTCATCTCGTGGACGTGCAGGAAGACGGGACATGCCTGATCTACATCGACCGCCATCTCGTGCACGAGGTAACAAGCCCCCAGGCGTTCGAAGGGTTGCGGTTGTCCGGACGACGGGTGCGCCGGCCCGCCCGCACCTTGGCCGTTGCCGACCACAACGTGCCGACACTGGACCGGATACACGGAATCACCGATCCGGAATCC
>WOUV01000064.1 GCA_009773045.1 Rhodospirillaceae bacterium
AGCGCTTCGTCACTCAGTTTCGGTGTCACCATGGCCGGGTTTTCCTCCTTCACAGAATCCCATACCATAGCCCACATAATGTTGAACCGTACCCGCCTTCCGCTCCCATGATCAGGGGAAATGCACGAGGTGGAAAAGACAAGGATTCTCCCATGGCACTGGCTGTTGCGTTCGATACATTAAAAATCGCACACCATCTGCGCAGCGGTGGGATTTCCGAAGAACATGCCAACGCGATCACGGAGGCCATCCGGCAAGCCTCGATCGATTCGGACCTTGCCACCAAGACCGAGTTGCACGAGACCGTGCGCGAATCGGAACAACGGCTGAGGATCGAGATCCACGAGATCAAGGCTGACCTCGAACGCCTGGAAGCGACAGCCAAGGCCGACATCGAACGCCTGGAAGCGACGACCAAAGCCGACCTCGAACGGCCTGGAAGCGGCGATCAAGACCCACATCGAGCGCCTGGAAGCGGCCACCAAGGCCGACATCCGCGAGGTCAAGATCGACATCAAGCGCCTGGAAACGGCCACCAGGACCGAGTTCGCGGCCATCAGGGTCGAGATCGCCGCGGCCCGGGCGGAAGCCAGGGCCGAAATCCGCGAATCGGAACATCGGCTGGGAATCCGAATCGATCACCTGGAGGCGGTCACCAAGGCCGACTTCGCTCGTCTGGAGGCAAAAATCGACGCTGTCCGGGCCGGAGGCAAGGGAAATGGAACAACGCCTGACGATCAAGCTGGGGGCCATGCTGGCGGTGGCGGTGGGCGCCATCGCCGCGCTGGTCAAGTTTCTGTAACGCACACGCCCTCCTCGGTTGCCCGCCGGGCGTTTCAATTCAAAGCCCGCTGCGGAGAAATCCGGTCAGCACCAGAATCAAGAGCACGAGGCCAAGGCCGATCAGGCAAAAGCCCAGAATGTGGGAGACGATCCGGATGCGCCGCGACGGTGCCGGCATCAGGCGTTCCTCCAGGCGACCGCTTTCCACCAAACGCCGGTATTCCTTCGGTCGTTCTTCCTTGAACTCCCCGACCGGCACGCCGCCCACGAACATGACGGGGTCAAGCGGAAACTTGTGCGGACGGAAGTGGTTGTTGAAAAAGTGAACGACGAACAGGGTGGTCACGGCCAGGAACGCCTCGATGCCATGGGCGAGCATTGCCACGTTGAATACCCAGCCGGGCAGAACAGGAGCGAAAAAGCCGGGAAACCATAGCACCAGACCGGAAGCGCCGATCACCAGTGCGCCCCAGAAGACGGCCCAGTAATCGAACTTCTTCCAATAGGTCCAGCGGTCGAAACAGGGCGCCGCGCCCTTGTCGAAGAACCAGCGGAACTGAGCCACCATGTCGTTCCAATCCTTCCGCCGCGGCAAAAGTGACTCTGGCCCGAACCAGCGGAATGTCCCCCGCTGCCGCACCAGAATGTTGAACAGCACCGCCACGGCATGGCCGCCCACCGCCAGCAGAAAACCGACCGCCGCCACCCGGTGGATCAGGGCAAAGGTCTCCGGCCGGTTGCCCAGAAACTCCACCACCGGCACGGCCCAACCGCTGTCGGCATACTTGGCGGTCATGCCGGTGAACACCAACGTCATCACCGATAACGCAAGCAGCCAATGATTGAGCCGCAGCGGCCAGGAAAAGCGGCGGATATGCCGCCGATCCAGGGAAGGCGCATGGATGGGACCCTTTGAACGCTCCAGCCGCTCGCGCCGGAACCACAGCGCCGAATGCAGGTAAAAGAACAGCAGCACGACGACAACAAGCACCACCATGCCCTTGCCCACCAGCCACATGACCGGATAGCGGGCGAAATCGTGGGTGTTGGCGTGGGGGGCGAAGGCCGCGAAACTGGCATCGGCCTGTTTGTGGCAGGTGCGACAGGTGGTCAAACGATTGGCGGTGTTCACCTTGGAGAGGGGCGCATCCACCTTTGGGGTGTCGTGCGGCTGATGGCAATCGTGACAGTGCGCCACCTCCTTGCCGCCCAACCAGGCGAGTTGGCCATGATAGGTGTCAAAGTAGCTGCGCAGGGCCTGGGTATGGCATGCCCCACAGTTTTCGGTGATCAGCCGCCGAGTGGTCATGGTTTTGGCCGGGGCGATGTCGTGGGACGAGTGGCAATCGTTGCATGTGGCGCTGTCACCCTTCCACGGTGTTTTCAGGGCGGCGCCGTGCACCGACATCTGATACAGGGCAAGCTGTTTTTCGTGACAGCGGCCACACACCGCGGGCGCGTTCAGGCGATGGCTCATGGCCTTCCAATCCCCTGACGGGTAGACATAATGAGTCCCGTGGCAGTCGCGACAGTCGGCATTGCGCTGGGCGGGATCCTCCCGGCGGCCTTGGCCATGGATCGAGGCGTCATACCGTCCGGCCTCGCGATGGACCGCCGTTGGCTCGGGCGTGAAGACGGGGGCCATGCCAACCATGGCGCGGCTGGCGTTGACCTGCTCCACCAGGGCCGGGGTTTCCCGGTGCAAGGTCCGATGACAGCCCACACAGTCCACCTTTTTGAACGGCCCTTGTCCGTGGGGCAGCCGCTCGATGTCCGCATGGCACGCCAGGCAGGGAAGAGCGGCGTGCACGCTGTTTCGAACTTCCGCCGGATCGACGAACAGGGACCGCTTGACGCTATCACCGTGGACTCCGGTGGGCACGGCATAACCCGCCACGCCGTGACACGCGGCGCAATCGGCATCGGTGATGGCGGCGCGTTCCACCACCCGGTCAATCACCGTCGGCACCGCCGGCCGTTCCGCTTCCTCCGCCGCCGCGGCGGCGAAGGAAAACAGAAGGAGGATCACCAGAAGGAGGGCATGTCTACTTGCCCGCATGGCTCTTCACGTCGGCCGGCTTGGCATCCTGCCCCTGACTTTTCACACCAAGGAACCATTTGTGATAGTCGGAGTTCAGGATTTCCTCCAACGCCGCCCGAACCTTGGCCGCGCCGTCTTTCTTGCCGGCGTGTTCGGCCTTTTCGATGGCCTCGCGAATCTCCGGCACCATTTCCATGTAGAAACGGTTGGCCACCTCGAACATGCCATGCCAGTGGGCATAATCGGGACCGTTCATCGCCGCGCCGTGGCGGGCGCGCCGGCCTTCGTGGTGCCACAGATAGAACCACGTCCATTCCAGTTTGTCGTCGAACTGGGTCTTGGTCAGCAGTCCTTCCTCGGTCATCAGTTTCATCAACTTCGCGCCCGGTTTCGCGAACTTTTCGTTATACAGGGTCACGAAGGCATCAAGCTGTTCATAGAAGTTATCGGCGAACGTGCGGCTATGGCAGGAATTGCACACCGTTTTCATGTCCTTGCGCCGTTCCAGCCAGGAACGAGTGTTCTCGCGCCCCTTTTTCGCATCGCGTTCGTCGATGCGAACCGAGATGGGGGAACGCAAATCCCATGAAATCCGTTCGCCGACATCGTGGGTGACCGGCAGGTCACGGTTGGCCGAGATGTGACAGGTGGCGCAGGTCGGACCGGTGATGTAGTCCTCCCCCGGCATCCACTTGGCCGAGCCGAGATTCATCGCCCCCTGATTGGCGAAGAACGTGATGCCGTGCTGGGATTCCTCGTACACTTCTTTCTGGGGATGGTCCGGTCCCAGATGGCAGCGGCCACACGTATTGGGATGACGCGCCTGGGCGACGGAAAACGAATGGCGCATGTGGCAGGCGGCGCAGCTTCCCTTGGAACCGTCGGGATTGATGCGCCCGATGCCGCTGTTGGGCCAAGTGGCCGGGTCGAGGGTGCCGTCGGAACGCACCTTCACGAACGCGCCATGACAACTGGCGCAGCCCGACACCACGACCGGCGACTGGCCATTGAGGAGCGGCGCGCCCTCCACCACTTCGGCCAGCACGTTGTCGAGCGATCCCAGAATCTGGGCGCCGGTGGCATGGTGGCTGCGGTCGAACTCGCTCACCTCGCGCTTGTGGCAGGTGGCGCAGTCCTTCGGCGAGACGATGGTCGAAATGGTGAAGTCCTTGTGCTTTATGGCGTCGGCGTCGCCCGGTTCGGCCTTGTGGCATTCATAGCAGCCGACGTTGGCGGTGAAGTGCCTGGAGGCCCCCCACTGCTGATACAGACCGGGTGATTTCTCGCGATGGCAGGAGGCGCAGGTGGCGCTTTCCCGGCTCAAATGTTCCAACCCTCGCAAGGGCGTGATTTTATCTTCGGGGTCCGGCGTTGCGACGGCCTTTTTGTTTTCCGCGCTTTCCCCGGCGGCCCAGGCCCTTCCCTGTTCCCCGATGCTCCCCAGCAGGATCAGAAGGAGCACAAGCCCTCCCACCCAGCGGCCTTTTCCCCCGACCATCATGTGTTCCCCCTTGGCCTGTATTTCATGAAACAATATGGTTTTTCAAACGTGGGCCGATTTTCAAACGTGGGCTGAGGTGGCCTGCGGCGCGCCCCATGTGGTGCGCCAGCGCCGCTTGACCGACCACAGCCCGAACAAGGCTACCACTACCAGCGCCGCATACACGGCAAAGCCGGCGGCGTAGCCGCCCGTTGCCGTGCGCAACAGACCGAACGCATACGTGAACAGCAATCCGCCCAGCCCTCCCGCCATCCCCACCAGTCCCGTCACCACGCCCATCTGGCGCCGGAAACGAATGGACACGAGTTGGAAAAGGGCGCCGTTGCCGGCGCCAAGGGCGGCCAGGGCGCAGGCGATGGCGCCGATGGCGGTCGGAAGATGTTTTTCAGGAGATCCGGCAAGAATAACGAGCATCACGGCGGCGAGGACCAGAATGGTTTTCACGGTGCGGATGCCGCCAAACCGGTCGGCGGCCCAGCCCCCCACCGGCCGACACAGGGCCGCCGCCAGCAGACACAGGGCGGTCACGGCTCCTGCTTGCCGGGGTGCCAAAGCGAAATGATCGTGGAAATAGAGCACGAGCGACGACGCCAGGCTGATCACACCCCCAAAGGTCACGGCATAAAAGAAACGGAACCACACGGCATCCGCGTAGCGCAGAACGTGCAGATAATGCGCGAGCGGGCGCGGCGCCAATCGTTCCGGGCTGTCCTTGGCCAGAATCCAAAAGAGAAGCAGGGACCCCCCCGACCGGCAGCATGGCAAGCCCCGCCACGGCCTGCCAGCCATGGGCTTCCGCCAGGGAAGGGGCCAGCAGGGCGGTGATCATGGCGCCGCTGGCGCCGGTGGCTGTCAGCCCCAGGGCCTTGCCCTGGTGTTCGGGCGGATACCCGCTCCCCGCGAGCGGCATGGCGATGGCAAACGCCACTCCCCCGATCCCCAGCAGCAGGGCCAGGGGATAGAGAACCGTAACGGTCGTGACCTTCAGGCCCGCGAGACCCCCCAGGGCGGCCAGCATCCCGAAATGCGCGGCCAGACCAACGCGGCGCGGCCCGAAACGATCGGCCAGCAGACCCGCCGGCAGATGCAGCAGAGTCCCCGCCAGAATGGGCAAGGCCAGCAGCCCCGTCAGGGCATCCGTCGTCACTTTTAGATCGGCGGCGATGAACACGGCGAGGGGCCCCAGGAGAATCCAAACCAGAAAACCGGTTTCCGCGTACAGAAAGGCGGCCAGCACCACGGACGGGCGTCCTGCCCGCCAAAAGGCCCGCCAAAAGGACGGCATCAGGGAGGGCGATTCGACACCCCGCCTGACTCCAGTCCGAAACTGGTACCCCTTTCGCCATGGATACCACCCTCTCTGTTGTCTTATGATCTTTGTCGTACCGCGGCAAAAGCGATTGAGCAAATATCGTGCCATCGGGCGTTGTTTAGAATTGTTCTTATAAAGCCACGACTTGACGGAGATCCCTCATGGTGCCCCTTAAGCTTGAAACCGTGGATGAACAGAGTTGCTGCTTCTTACGCCAGTGTGGTCAGCATGTGCCCATTTCGTAGGCATTCCCGCAATGAGTCGCCCCGGAGAGGCCTATGCGCCGGGACTCGCCCTGGGGCAAACGAGCGCGTGCGGTCCGCGCGCCCGCAATGAAGATTTTCATGGGGCGGTGGTACCGGACGGGGCGCTGATCCGGCTCGGCACGTTGGTATGCGTCGCCGATGGCATCGGCGGCAGTGCCGACGGGCGGCTGGCGGCGGAAATGACCGTGCGCGGTCTGCTCAATGATTATTACGCAACGCCCATGAGTTGGAGCGGGATCAAGGCGCTCCATCAGGTGGCAACGAGCCTGAACGGTTGGCTGTTCAGCGAGGGGAAAAAACGCGAGCGCGGCCTTGGCACCACGCTGGTGGCCGCCCTGTTCCGGGGACGCACGCTTTCCATCCTTACCGCCGGGGGGATACACGGTTTTACCGGTTACGGGCCGGACGGCTCGACCTTCTGACCCGCGATCATGTCTTTGGAGATCCGGACATGGCGGCCTTGACCAAGGCTGTCGGTCTGGACGACCGTTTCACGCCGGATACGCGCGAGGAAGTGTTGGCAATCGGGGATCGTTATCTCATCCTGACCGATGGCGTCTGGCGGGAGATGACGGATGCACGCCTTCTCGCGCTGGCGAGCACTGGCACGGGTACGACCACCGGCACGGGCACGGCCGAGGACGTCGCCCGGAACCTGGTGACCACGGCGTTGGCCGCCGGCGGCACCGACAATGCCACCGCTGTGGTCATCGGACGTCCAAACCCTGCCGCCGGGCGGGGTTGAGGACGTGGCGCGGGAATGGATCGGTCTGCCGGTGCGCTTCCCGCCCCGCCCTGGCGAGACGATCGACGGCTTTCGCATCTTGCGCCGTTTGTACAACGGTTTGCAGGGAACCGTTCTCGCGGCCGTGGATGACACAAATGGGCGGGAGGTGGCGCTCAAGTTCCCCGATCCCCTGGCCACCGCCGATCCGGCATGGCTGGAGCGTTTCGCCCGCAAGGAATGGGCGGGGTTGAAGATGCGCCACCCCAACGTGGTTCGGGTGATTTCCCAGCCTCCCGGGCGGCGTAGCGCCTGCTATTATGTGCTCGAATTTCTGGAGGGGCAGACTCTCACGGCAACGCTGGCCATGGACCGCCCGACGCCGGAGCAGGTGGCCAACTGGCTGCGGCAGGCGGCCCGTGGTGTGCTTGCGCTGCATCGTCGCGGCCTCGTGCACCGGGACATCAAGCCCGATAATTTGTTCCTGTGCCGGGAGGGCCGGGTGGTGGTGGTGGATTTCGGCACGGTGCGCATCGAAGGCCTGCCGCCGATCGCCGCCCACCAGCCGGGCCGGCAAGTGGTCGGCGGCACGCCCGGATTCATGGCGCCTGAACTTTACGCGGGCGAACGTGGCACGCCCGCAAGTGATATATTCGCCTTGGGCGTGACCGGCTATTGGCTGTTGACCGGACACATGCCCTATGGAACACCGGAACCCCCTCTGACACCGCGGTTCGACCCGCCGCCGCTTCTGACGGAGCTGAGAGCAGATATCCCGCCCACCCTGGCGGCGGCGCTGGAACGCTGTTTATCGCCAACGATCACGGCGCGTCCAGGGGATGTGGGCGAACTGCTGGCCTGGCTGGACACGCCCCCCCCCCCGCCCTGCTCGATCCCCCCCCGCTTCGTGCCCTTGGTGGAGCGCCTACCGCCACGGTTTTACCGTGTCGGGTTCTGGGGAATGGCCATTTTGTGCGGGGGCGCTTTGCTGAAATGCTGCGCAGGTCCTTCGTAAGACCCATGAAAGTATGCGCATCAAACGCAACGGCACCCATAATATTCTTTGGTCATATTCTCGCCGGAAATTCTCGCCGGCCCCTGTGGGAGGGGGGGGCTAGAACGGCACGGACTCCCTTCGTCAAGGCATGATGGCCCTACTGTCCGGCCACGGTCATGCCCTCGATCCGCACCGTCGGACTGTCGATGCCATGGCGGAATTCCAGATCGTTGGCGACAGTAAGTGTGCGGAACATGTCTTTCAGATTGCCGGCAACGGTGACTTCATGCACCGGATAGGTCCTCTGGCCGTTTTCAATCCAGAAGCCGGTGGCGCCGCAACTATAATCGCCCGTCACGCCGTTCACCCCCATGCCGAACAGTTCGGTCACATAAAAGCCCTCTCGGATGTCGGCCATCAGGGCAACGGGGTCCAACGCTCCCGGAACCAGATAGGCGTTGGTGGGGGCCGGGGCCGGCGGGCTGGAAGGACCACGGCTGGCATGGCCGGTGCTTGCAAGCCCCAATTGCCGGGCCGAACGCTGATCCAGCAGCCAGCTTTGCAGGACGCCGTTTTCAACCAGCACGGAACGCCGGGTGGGCAGCCCCTCGGCATCGCAGGGCTTCGAACGCAGGCCCCGTCGCCGCAAGGGATCGTCGATGATGCCCATGCCTTCGGCAAACACCGGTTGATGCAGGCGATCCTTCAGAAAGGTCGTCCCGCGGGCGACGCTCGCGCCATTGATGGCCGACAGGAAATGCGACACGAGGCTACATGCCTCCCGCGGGTCATACACCACCGGCACCTGTGTCGTCATGGCCTTGCGGGCGCCACACCGCTTCAGGGTACGGGCGGCCGCCGTGCGCCCCACCTCTTCCGGCACGCGCAGATCGGCGCCATGAACCGCCGTAGTCTGGTCGTAGTCACTCTCCATGCCGTGCGCCTCGTCACCGGCAAGGAGCGAAACCGACAAGCCCGTGTGCGAAACCGCATAACGGGCGGCAAAGCCGTTGGAACCGACCAGCGCCACCGCCCGACGCCCCCAGCCGGCGCTTGCCCCGTGGGAATTGGTGATGCCCGGCACGGCTCGTCCGGCTTCCTCCGCCGCACGGACCATGAAGGTCAGCTGTTCCGCCGAAGGTTCGTGCAGATCGCAGATGTCGAGATCGGGGATCTCCCGGATCAGATCCGCGGAATCGGCAAGACCACAAAACGGGTCCTCGGGCACCGCACGGGCCATGGCCATGGCCCGTTCCGCCAGTTCTTCCAGGGCGGCGGGGGTGCGTTCAGAGGACGAAACGATGGCCTGACGCCGACCGATCAAAACCCGCAGGCCGATGTCGCTGCCCTCTGACCGTTCCAACTGTTCAAGGGTCCCGAGTCGCCAGGTGACGGACAACGAAACGGCATCGACCAGCACGGCGTCGGCGGCATCGGCCCCTTTGCGTCTGGCCTTGACGAGAAGATCGTTCAACAGATCGAAATCGGCGCTCATGGACGTTCCCCGCATGGTCTGGAACAAGGGGTGAGAAGCAAAGGTGATCGTATACGGTTTCTGCAAAAGAGCAAAGCCCCAGGGGTACGGTTCAACATTATGTGGGCTATGGTATGGGATTCTGTGAAGGAGGAAAACCCGGCCATGGTGACACCGAAACTGAGTGACGAAGCGCTTTTG
>WOUV01000065.1 GCA_009773045.1 Rhodospirillaceae bacterium
GGGGGTCATATTCCTTGAAGGGAAAGGCGGCCAGGAAGGACTTCAGTTTGGAAAGACTCGCATCGGTTTCACGCCTCTGGCCTTCAAGCCGGTCCCCGAACTGCGTGCCCTTTGGTCCAAGGTAAAGGGCCGAGGATCCCCGTTCCTTTTGCAACTCGTGAATCGCAGCGCTGTAGCGTGTGCCCAACTCGGCCACGGTCTGCAATCCCCCGAGCCGGGTCATCAGGCGGTATTCGCCCACCACGGTGGCGATTGAAAACCACAAGAGTCCCGCCAAAGGCAGAACGAAAGCCAGCGAGACTCGGACCCCGATTCTCAGGTCATTGAAAGCAGTTGCAACGTGCGACATCATCTCTCTCCGATTTGCATTTTTGTACGCTCTGTTGATTTATTGGGCACATTTATGCACGTCCTGGGCATGATCGCCCCCAGGGAAGCACCATGATTTCCGACAAGTCCACGTTCTTGAGTAGCAGAATCGGACCCATATTGCAAGACAAGGAAAATATTCAGAATTAGACAACTTATAAGGTGTGTGGCGTCCCCGTCCCCCGGAGGCGCTTCCTTATCGACGATTCCCAGTTGACACCTATCGTCATGTGTGGGTGTGACCCGCGCATCGTGCCATATTTCTGCAATGTTCTGCCAAGCGACGGGGAGGGGCGCAGGGTGCGCCTGAGCACGCCGTCAGTGAACGCCCGCCCCCGTGCGCGCCCTTGGGTGGGTCATGACGAGAGCCGCGGACGGCTGAGCACGGGCCAAAACTGACCGACGAACAGGGCATAGGCCGCGATCCACAAAATGCCGGCGCCCCAGGTGGCCGCATCGGTGATGGCGGGCAGGTGCGGCGCCGCCACCCGCAGGATTCCTCCCGCCGTGACCAGGGCATAGGCCAGAACCGTCAGTCGGCTGGCCACCAGGGGGCGCCCGCTGTGTCCCAGGGAAGCCCGGGTCATGACGGCAAGCGTCATGGTGCCGATGACGCCGACGGTAAAGGCGTGCAGCGCGGCCATGGGCGCGACCCAGGGGGTCAACAGGGCCGCCGCCCGCAGGGCAAACGCCACCACCAGCCAGCCATAGCCCAGATGCAGCACCCACAAAATGGGTGTGGACAAAACGGCGGCGGTGCACCAGCCGCTCATCCGCACCGCCAGCAGGTCCGCCGCCAGCCCCACCGCACTGAAGGAGCACACCGACCGGTCGATCCAGCGGGGGGGAGCACGCACGCCATCGCGCAACCACCCAGAGGTGAAGGCAGGAACGATGCGTCCGCCAATGATGATGATCATCAGAACGATGACCGCCAGCGCCAAGCGCTGACCGGCGAAAATCATCTCTGGGCGCATGGGTTCGATCCGTCCGGCGTGCGCCAGCCCCTGAGCGGCCCACAACACGACCAGAAAAAGCGGAAAGGCACTATTACGCCACTGCCGGCGGCGCACGATGGGCGGCGTGATCAGGGCGGCAAGGACCGGCAGAAAGGCCAGATCAACGGGCGCGCTCAGGCCCGCCGGCAGTCCGCTCCACAGGGCAAGGCGTCCTGCGAGCCACAGGCCGGCCAGAACCGCAACCGGCTTGCCCGTTGCCGGTTCCGTTCCGGTCCAGTTCGGCACCGCCGTCAGCAGGAAGCCGGCAACGACGGCGCTGGTGAAGCCAAACAGCATCTCATGGGCATGCCAGGCAGAGGGCGTGGGAAAGGCAGATGGAACCGGCAGGCCCGTTGCCAGTACGGCGAGCCAGAAGGCCAGGGCCATCACCGCGTCACTGCCCGCGGCCAGAAAGAAAAAGCGAAATCCCCGTTCCACCAGAACACCAGGAACGGACATGTCAGCAGCGTTCATTGTTCTTTTGATCCCGGAATCAAGGGTGGTGCAGGAACAGGAACAGGAACAGGAACAGGAACAGAGTGCACCCGTGGGCGCCAGGATGCAAGAATGCCCATAGTGCGCCCGTCCCGCGGTTCGGCGATACGCCAGCGAGAATCAAACGCCCTGTCCTCTCTGCGTGTCTGAAAGACGATCGTGTGAATCGGTGGCAGAAATCCCCCGTGTCGTAACGGCGGGTCGGGCAGGAGAGGGCAGCGAACCAGAGGGCCGAGCACATCGGCGAGGGCAAGAATCATGGGTGCCTTTGGAGTCTGTTCGGAACGGTTTTTGCTCAACGGTTTTTGCTGGAGCCTTTCCCTGGTCTTTTCCGCCGGCAAGGCGCTGACAGCGAGCGGACGGGCCATCATGTCACGATTCGTGTTTCCCATCACGTACAAAAGCACAGCGGAAACATGCTTGATTGTGGTCATCGTTATGACAAAAGTTCAAAAAATTCCCAACGATTATCATATGAACAATTCTTGCAGTTTTGTTCAGAACGACACAGTGACATGGTTACGTCATCTCCATCATATCATTCCTTCAATCCCATCAGGCTGTCAGCGGCGGCCCGGGCCTCGTCGGTGATTTCGGCCCCGGCCAGCATGCGGGCGATTTCCTCGCGTCGGGCATTGTGCGTCAGCGCTTCCACCACGGTGCGGACCCCCCCCACCAGGCCGGCCCTTCCTTCCCGGGCTACAAAAGCGCTGGTCTCGGCCCCCAGAGACTGTTTCTCGACCTTGAAATGATGATTGCCGCGGGCGGCCACTTGTGGCGAGTGGGTGACCACCAGCACCTGAACGTCGGCGGCAAGCCGGGCCAGCCGCTCGCCGACGGCATGGGCCGTGGCGCCCCCAATGCCAGCATCCACTTCGTCAAACACCAGCGTGCACACCGCACTGGTGCGGGCCAGAACGACCTTCAAGGCCAGCATGAAGCGCGCCAGTTCGCCGCCGGAGGCGATTCGATGCAGGGGACCGGGGGCGGTCCCGGGATTGGTGGCAACGGTAAAGACCACGTGGTCACACCCCCCCGCCGACCACTCGGATTCGGGTAAAGAGGTGACTTCGGTCCGAAACGCCGCCCGCTCCAGTTTCAAGGGTCCCAACTCGGTCCTGAGGATCGCATCGAGACGCCGCGCCGCCTCTTTTCGGGCCTCGCTTAAAGCGTGGGCCGCCCCACGGTAACGGGCACGGGCCGCCTGTTCCGCCCGCGCCAGTTCCGCGATGGCGCTGCCGCTGTTTTCCAGGGCAGCCAGACGGGCACGCAGAGTCTGATGCAAACCAGTCAGATCGTCCACGGTGACGCCGTGTTTGCGGGCCGCCGTGCGCAAGGCGAACAGACGCTCTTCCGCCTGTTCCAGGTGGCGGGGATCAAGGAGGGTGTCGCCTGCGGCCTGTTCCAGGATCGACAGAGCCTCCGCCGTTTCGATGGCCGCCCGGTCGATGGCGGCAAGCGCCGCACCCAGCCGGCCTTTGGCTTTGGCCGCCGCTTTTTCAAGATGCCGCTGGGCCGAACGCAAGGCCCTTTCCACTCCCCCCCCTTGACGTAGAGCCGCGTTGGCGGCATTGAGGGCGGTGACGATTTTTTCACCCTGCATCAAAACGGCCCGCTGTTCGATCAGTTCGGCCTCCTCGCCGGCACGGGGGGCCAGGCTGTCGAGTTCTTCCACGGCATGGCGTAACAGATCTTCCTCGGTCCGGTCTTTTTTGAACTCGGCCTCGGCGTCGGTGTGGGTACGCAAATGTCCCCGCCATTCCTGCCAGGTTTCGGCCACCACGACGGGGTCAAGGCCGGCAAAGGAATCCAACGTCGGCCGATGGGTGGCGGGATTGAGCAGGCCGTGGCTTTCGAACTGTCCATGCACCTCCACCAGTTCTTCCCCGATGCGGCGTAAAAGGGTGACGGAAACCGGACGATCGTTCAAATGGGCACGGCTGCGACCATCGGCGGTGACCGTGCGGCGCAACACCAGTCCCGCGCCCGCTTCGTCCGGGGAACCCAGGTTCTGGGCAGCCACAATCGCCCACACCGGATGACCGGGCGGTGGGTCGAAATGGGCCACGACGGTCAACTGACCAGCCCCTTGTCGGACCAAAGCGCTTTCGGCGCGGGCGCCAAGGGCCAACCCAAGCGAATCGAGAAGAATGGATTTGCCCGCGCCAGTTTCTCCCGTCAACACCGAAAGTCCGGGCGCGAAACGCACATCCATCCGGTCAATCAACACCACGTCACGGATCGAGAGTCGGACGAGCATCCATGTGTTCCGTGTCTTCCGTGTGTTTTTTATTGTGTTTTTCGTATTCCTGTGGCGGTTCCACCACGGGCGGTTCCAGGGGCTTGCCGGTTTCCGGCGACGGCCTGTCGTTTCTATTGAACCTATTGAACAGCCAACCGCGAAAAGCGCCCAGCCACCCTTCCGGTTTGGCATTGGAGGGGGTTGTGATCCCCTCGACCAACTGGTAGGAATCCTGATACCATGGGCTTCCTGGAAAGTTATGACCCAGCACGGCGGCGGTCTTGCGGGCTTCGTCACTCAATCCCAAGGCGGTATAGGCTTCCACCAGACGGTGGAGGGCCTCCGGCACGTGGGTGGTGGTTTGATAGCCGGCGACGATCATTCGAAACCGGCTGATGGCCGCCAGATACTGGAATCGTTTCATGTAAAAGCGGCCGATTTCCATTTCCTTGCCGGCCAGGTGATCGTTCGTCAGGTCAAGTTTCAGGCGAGCATCGCGGGCATATTGGGAGTTTGGAAAGCGTGTCGCAACCTCCCGCAGGGCCTCCGTGGCCAGTTCGGTCATTTTCTGATCACGGGCAACGTCGGTGATCTGCTCATAATAACACAGCCCCTTCATGTAATAAGCGTAAGACACGTCACGATGACCGGGATGCAGTTGAATGAACCGGTCAAGGGCAATGACCGCATCGTCGTATTTGTTGTCATCATAATAGGCATACGCTGCCATCAATTGGGCCTTGGTGGCCCAGACGGAATAGGGGTGCTGGCGTTCCACTTCGTCGAAGGCCTTGGCGGCGGCCTGACGTTCCTCCTGTTCCAAGAGATTCATGGCTTCATTGTAAAGCTGCTCGACCGGACGTTCTATATACGTGTTGTCGTCTGTCCCCGTACACGCGGCAAGCCCTGTCAGGGCGGCGAAAACCATTGCGTGCCAATGTCGGTTCCGCAGCCTTGCAAACGGATTTTCCATCGACTCCTGACCCTTCGAATCCTGTTTCATGGGGAACTATAGCCGAACTGATGGCCGGAGTCACGAACACAGAAACATCCGGACCAGAAGGAATGGGTTCATTGCGAGGGAAAAGGTGGATTCTCTCTCCCCCATTTGGTTTTTGTTTCCCACGAAAACAATTGTTGGATTCCCCGCATTCGTGTCAAGGGGACGTTGACTCGCGTGGCGCCCGTGCCTATGCTGAAAGGGCCTGTTGCGGAGAGGAGGTTCCCATGGTGCCCGCTGTGGCATTCGATACCTTGCGGTTTTCGGAAACTCTGGTCAAGGGAGGGTTTCTCCCGCCCCAGGCCAAGGCCGTGGCGGAAGCCTTTTTCGATGCCGCTGGGCAGGAACTCGCCACCAAAAGCGATATCGCCGCCGTCAAAACGGATATCGCCGCCGTCAAAACGGATATCGCCCATCTGGAAGCGGCCACCAAAAACGATAGCGCCGCCGTCAAAAATGATATCGCCCGTCTGGAAGCGGCCACCAAAAACGACATCACCGCCGTCAAAAATGATATCGCCCGTCTGGAAGCGGTCACCAAAAACGATAGTGCCGCCGTCAAAAGTGATATTGCCCGTCTGGAAGCGGCCACCAAAAACGACATCGCCGCCGTCAAAAGTGATATTGCCCGTCTGGAAGCGGCCACCAAAAACGACATCGCCGCCGTCAAAAGTGATATTGCCGCCGTCAAAACCGATATCGCTCATCTGGAGGCGGCCACCAAAACCGATATCGCCCGTCTGGAGGCGGCCGTTAAAACCGATATCGCCCGTCTGGAAGTGGCCACCAAAGCCGATATCGCCCGTCTGGAAGCGGCCACCAAAGCCGATATCGCCCATCTGGCAGCGGCCACAAAAAACGACATCGCCCGTCTGGAAGCGGTCACCAAGGCCGACATCGCCCGTCTGGAAGCGGTCACCCGGGCCGAGGTTGCCGTCATCAAGGCCGATATCGCCCGTCTGGAAGCGGTCACCAAGGCCGAGATGAAGGGCATGGAATCGCGCATTGTCATCAAGGTGGGCGTGATGCTGACCGGTTTGGTTTCGCTTGCGGCAGGTGTTCTTGTTTGGGCGGCGTGAATCATGCTGCACTGAATGCCGGTCCGCTGCCGAAGTCGTTGCCGGGCGCACGTTCTTCCCGCAGGGAAAAAAAAGCGGATCATGGCCATGAAGAATCCACCCTTTGATCAGCGTCTTGCCCGCATTCTGGTGCGGCCTTTGGTGCATACGCCGGTTTCGCCCAATCACCTGACGGCCCTGACCCTGGTTCTTGCCCTGGCGGGGGGCGGGCTTTTGGCCATGGGTCAGGATGTTGCGGGCGCGGCGGTGTTCGTGACGGCCCGGTTTCTGGATCATTTCGATGGCGAGCTTGCGCGCCAGTCGGGCCGGAAATCCCGTTTCGGATATTATTTCGATTATGTCAGCGGGGGGCTTGGGTATGCGGCCTTGTTTGGCGGGGCCTGTTTTGGACTTTCGGCGGGAGTGTTGGGCGGTTGGGCGATCGTGCTTGGAATGGGGGGCGTTGTTTCGGCGTTTCTGTCCATGGGGTTGAACCTGAGGCTCGATGTTGCCTTGGGTGGTGCCGTGGACGGCACGGCGGTGGGCTATCCGGGAATGGCCGGCTTTGAACTTGAAGATGGCATTTATCTGCTGTTGCCCGTTGCCTGGCTTGGCTGGCTGGCGCCGTTTTTTGTTGCCGCCGGGATCGGGGCGATCCTTTATTGTCTATGGACACTTGCAACCGTGTTGCGCCTGCGGGCGCGTTGGAAGGTGTGATGGAAGATCAAGCGCCCTTTTTGGATGATCCCGTCCTCCGCCCGGTGATTCGGGTCGCCGCGGGGCGGAGCCGCCGCCTGCGGCGGGGCGCGCCGTGGCTGTTTTCCAACGAAATCGACAGAACGGACGACACCGGCAAAATCCCCTCCGGCAGTCTGGTCACGGTGATGGATGCCGGGGGGGAACGTTTGGGCGTTGCAACCTTCAATCCCCATTCCCTGATTGCCGCCCGTCTGCTCGACCGCAACGCTGCCGTTCGCATCGATGCCGCCTTTCTGGGGGAACGTTTGCGCGAGGCGATGGCGTTGCGCGCGACGATCATGAGAGAGGGGGCGTCCTTCTGCCGGCTGGTGCATGCCGAGGCCGATGGTCTGCCGGGGCTGGTGGTGGATCGGTATGACGATACGGTCGTGGTGCAGGCCAATACGGCCGGGATGGAAGCCCTGTTGCCCGAGGTGCTGACGGCGCTTGATCAGGTGCTGGCGCCCCGGGGGGTGGTTTTGCGCAACGAAAGTTTTGCCCGTACCCTGGAGGGGCTGGCCCCTTATGTCCGGGTGGCCAGGGGCGCCGTGACGGGACCGGTGACGGTGCGTGAAAACGGCTGTCTGTTCCGGGTGGATCTGCTGCATGGTCAGAAGACCGGCTGGTTTTATGATCAGCGCGAGAGCCGCGCTTATGTTGCAGCTCTCGCGCAGGGGCGGAGCGTTCTGGACGTGTATGCCTATCTTGGCGGGTTTACTCTTCCGGCGGCCCGGGCCGGTGCCCGGGCCGTGCTGGCCATCGACCGTTCAGAGGAAGCCTTGGCCCTTGCCGAGGAGGCCGCGGAAATGAACGGCGTGCGCGATCGCTGCCGTTTCTACCGGGGTGAGGCGTTCACCGAACTCTCCCACCGGCTGGAGGCCGGCGAGCGCTATGATCTGGTCGTTTGCGACCCGCCCGCCTTTGTCAAAAGTCGCAAGGATCTGGCCGCGGGGCGCAAAGGGTATCGCAAGCTGGTGCGGCTTGCGGCGGGGTTGGTGACGCCGGGTGGTTTTCTGTTCGTGGCGTCTTGTTCCCATCATGTGTCCCCGGACATTCTCGGGGAGGAGATCCACCATGGTCTGCAACAGGCCGGACGCGCCGCCCGCATTCTGCGCATCGCCGGGGCCGCTCCCGATCATCCCCTCCATCCCGCCCTTCCTGAAACGGCGTATCTGAAAAGTATGCTGTTGCAGGTGGCGTGATGCCAACACGGGCGGGCGCGCTCAAGACGGGACTCTCCTGGGATCATCCCCTGGGATCATCCAGAGACCGGTGCCCATAGAACATCCTCGATCCTTGCCGCCCCCACGGCCAGCATGACCAGACGATCGAGACCAAGGGCGATGCCCGCCGCCGGTGGCATGTGGGACAGGGCCTCCAGGAAGTCTTCGTCAACGGGGAGCTGCGTGCCATACAAACGCTGCCGGAGCGTCAGATCCTGTGCAAAGCGCTCCCGCTGGCGGGCGGCATCGGTCAGTTCGGAACAGGCATTGGCCAATTCCACCCCGCAGATGTACACCTCGAACCGTTCGGCCAGACGGGGGTCCGCGGGGTTCGTGCGCGACAGGGCCGCCAGGGGGGATGGGTAATCGTACAGGATGACCGGCCGGTCGTTGCCAAGGAAAGGCTCGATCCGGTCCAGCATGATGCGAAAGAACACATCCTCCCACCGGTCAAGGGGCTGGAGCGGCAGGCCCGCCGCCGCCGCCAGGGGGGCCGGATCGGGATCGGGTGAATCGTCCGTCAGGGTGGCCAGAAGATCAATGCCGGTTCGTTCGGCGAAGGCCTCTGCAACCGTCAGGCGCCGCCAGGGCGCTTGCGGGTCGCACCACCGCCCGTGCCGGGTACACCGCCACCCCGCCAGAACCTCCCGCACCAGGGCCTCGCACTCGTCCATCAGCGTGCGGTAATCGGCGCCGGCCCGGTACCATTCAAGGAGGGTGAATTCGGGATGGTGCAGGGGGGAGCGCTCGCCGTTGCGATAGGCCCGCGCGATCTGGAAAATGCGGGGCAGGCCTGCCGCAAGCAGTTTTTTCATGGCAAATTCGGGCGATGTGTGCAGATAAAGCGGGCGTCCCGTCGGGGCGAAGGGTTCCACCAGCTCGGTTGCAAACACGGCGATATGGGGTTCAAGGCCCGGTGAAACCTGCAAGGCCGGCGTTTCGACTTCAAGGAAGTCCTGACGGGTGAAAAAAGCGCGCACCCTTGCCAGAATGACGGCCCGCTGTTCCAGGAATCCGCGCCGTGCCGCAAACCGTTCGGGAGTCCACCAACTCATGTCCGCACCGTCCCATTCCGTCAAACAACCGGTTGTCCTGACCCCTTATCTGCGGGAACGGATGCGGGCAAGCCCCGCCCTTGTCCGCCAGTTCGCGCCGGATCCGGAAGAAGAGCAGATCACTTCCGAGGAGCGGGCCGACCCCATTGGGGATCACCGCCACGGGCCGGTCAAGGGAATCGTGCACCGCTATCCCGACCGGGTGCTGTTGATGCCCCATTTCGCCTGCGCCGCCTATTGCCGGTTCTGTTTCCGGCGCGAGCGGGTGGGGCAGCCGGGGGAAGGTCTGACCCCGGATGAACTCGAAAACGCCCTGGCCTATATCCGCGCGCGCCCCGTCCTTTGGGAGGTGATTCTGAGCGGTGGGGACCCGTTGATGCTGGGGCCGGAACGGCTGCGGCATGTGTTGACGGCCCTTGCGGCCATTGCGCACCTTGGCGTGATCCGGCTGCATACCCGCCTGCCGGTCGCCGACCCGCAACGGGTGTCGGAGTCGATGGTAGCGGCCCTGGATGCCGCCCGGGACAAGGCCCTTTATGTGGTTCTGCATTGCAATCACGCCGATGAACTGGGGCCGGAGACCACCGCGGTGTGCCGTGCCATCGTGCGGGCGGGGGTGCCGATGCTGGCCCAGACCGTGCTGCTCAAAGGGGTGAACGATACGCCGGAATCTCTTGCAGCGCTGTTCCGTGCTCTGGTGCGGCGGCGCATCAAACCCTATTATCTGCATCAGGGGGATCTGGCGCGCGGAACCGCACATTTCCGCACCACCCTTGCCGAAGGCCAGGCGCTGATGCGCGCGTTGCGCGGGGAGCTTTCCGGGCTTTGCCAGCCAACCTATGTGCTCGACATCCCCGGTGGCCACGGCAAGGTCCCGGTCGGCCCCTGCTACCTGGAGGGCGACCCGGCGGGTATTGTGGAGGTTGAAGACCCGCAAGGAACCCGCGCCGGTGTTGCGAATGGCGCAGGTAAAACTCCTCCCCCGGAAGGGGGAGGAGGGGCACTGACACGTCGTCCTTGATTCCATTCCCTGTCCAGGCGGCAACCGCCGTCTGGACAGTACTGTCTGCGATCTCTTATTTGGTTTTGCCCTTCGCCGCCTTCCCAGGCTCATCATCACAGTTCGGGCACTCTCTACCACCATCTTCGAGGACACTCGCTATCTTCAATATGTCCTCCCACGAAAACGACGTATCCTCCTCGGAACGATAAGGATCAATCACTTCACTCGGATCCTCCGGGCAATCGCACGCTGGGCAGCAACCCTGATCCTCGGTATACACACTATCGGAGAATGAAAAGAAATCACTACTCGCCATGTCAAACATCACTATGACCTTTTCTACTGTTTATACAACGCCTATTTATTTTTGTCCCCCGCCAGCCACTGCTCTTGATCTTCGCTCTTAATCTTGCGGCACGGCGTAACGATGCCAAACTTTCTCCTCTGTCTTGGGAACCAGACTCAAGATTTGGAATCTTCCCTTTTCTAGCATCAGGCTTTTCTTATGAACAATCCTTCCGGACTCTCCGTGCCCGAATGCCGAATAAAGTATGGCGCTTTTGGTTTCACAAGGAAATAAAAAGAATCCATGCTATTACATGAAGTATATATAGATACGTTGCCTTGATGCCTGTTCCCCGGCTTGGTTCTTCGGAACGGTTGGGCACTTCCCGGGATTCCCTTCCTTGAGGAGGGGTACGGATCAAGACCCTTCCCCGTGAGGGGGGAGGGTGGGGTGGGGGGGGGCTGCCATCATCTGACCACCATCTGGTGTACTGTCAAAGAAAAGCGTGGGATTTTTCCCGGCTCTGGACCGGAGAGTGGAATCGCTCCCAACCCCGACCCTCCCCCATCCAGGGGAAGGGAAAGCGTGTATGGCAAAAGCCCCCCTCAAGGGGGAGAAAAGGGTGTTTGGAAGTATCCGGTTGTCGTTGCGGATCCTTTCATGATAATCTGGCGCCGCTTGACCATGATCAAGGATATAGGAACGCGGCGAAGCCATAGGATAATAGTTGTATAAGAAAGATCATGGGTGTATAGAAAAGGCAGGCTTTTACAATCGGAAACGGTCTTTCAGACAGGTCACGTGTCAAGGGGGAGGGGAGTGTCGATCGGATGGCAGCATGTGTAGCGGGATGCTCACTGCCGAAACGATCGACCGCCTGCGGGCCTTGCCGTTGTTCGCCGCGGTGGATCGGGCCCGGACTGGCCACCCTGCTGGAAGGCGCGACGGTGTGCGTTGCCGAGCGGCACGCGACGTTGTTTCGGCAGGGGGATCGTGCCGATCGCTTCTATATCGTTTTGCATGGCCGAATCGCTTTGCACCTGGTGAACGAGACCGGGCGGGAAAGCATCCTTGAAGTCGTCAAGCCGGGCGAGACGTTCGGCGAGGAAGCCGTGTTCGATCGCGGTGTCTTTTCCTTCGGCGCCCGGGTGATCGATCCGGTGCGGCTGGTCCGGATTCCCGCCGAAACATTTCTGCAAGCCCTGGCCGCGGATTTCCGGTTCGTGACTCTTGTGATGGCCAGCATGTCGGCACACCTGCATTGTCTGGTTCGGCAGGTGGGGGAATTGAAACTGAAAAGCACGGAACAACGCCTTGCCAGCTATCTTGCCGGACTGGCGCCGGAAACCTCGGGAAAGGCACGCATTGTCTTGCCCTATGAAAAGAAGGTCGTGGCGAGCCAGCTTGGCATGCAGCCGGAAACACTCTCCCGGGCGTTGGCGAAATTGCGCAAGGTAGGGGTGCGCGTGTGCAACGATGTTTTTCTCGTAGAGGATATCGGTCAGTTACGCGCCTTTTGTTACAGGACGGATTTTTCCAAATAGGGGAGAGGTTTTCTCTGTTCCATATTCCGGGGAGCCAAGATCATGAACGCAATGGGCAAGAGCGTTCTTTCCGGTACTGATTATGACGAATTGCGACGCTTTGATCTTTTTTCCAACTTTGCAAACGATGAACTGCACCGTCTATTGCGCGGCACCGTACACCGAACATACCGGCGTGGAAAGGTGTTGTTCGTGCAGGGGGACCGTCTGGAGTGGTTCTTTCTGGTGTTGAACGGCCGGGTCAAACTGGTCCAGAGGGCGGAAAACGGGGATGAGGGAATCGTTGACATTTTCGGGGCCGGCCAGTCCTTCGGCGAGGCTGCCGTGCTGACGGCACGCCCCTTTCCCGTGGGGGCGGAGGTGATGACCGACTGCCGGCTGATTCAGGTGGCGGCCTGGCCATCCATCAGTTTAGAATGGCCTTCCAGAGGCGGGGGAGCGGCAGGCACGCCTGGATGATTTTGACGATGCGTTGGATGCCGTGCGTGAACC
>WOUV01000066.1 GCA_009773045.1 Rhodospirillaceae bacterium
CGATTTGAGTCCCCCTTCCATCAAAGCCAGACCCCTTGAATCACACGCAGATTCGTGCCGTCAACAACCCATTGCGCTAAACTGATAGATGGTCAGGGGAGGAAGCCTTCTCGGTTCTTGGGGGCCAGACCAAATCCAAAAACCAGTCGCCTATGGACATGAAGGGGGAACCTTTCCGCAAATGTTCTGTCGTCGGGCGCTTCGAACCAAGGTCAGGATTTTCGAAACGTGTGTGGAGCTAACGCAATCCCCTTTCGCGCATGATGTGATCGAATGCGGCGTTGATGGCGGCCATCGTGCGGTTGGCCGCGCGCAGGGAATCTTCCGACACACCCCGCCCGGCCAAAAGATCGGGGTGGTATTCCCGCAGCAGGCGGCGGTAGGCGCCCCTGATTTCCTCGGGCGAGGCGGTGCGGGCGATGCCAAGAACCCGATACGGGTCGTCGCCGTGGGAGACCTGGCTTGTGCCGAAGGTCTTGTCCGGCTTGCCGAAGATGACGCTCACCCGGCCCAGAAAGGCCCGTTCGGTTTCGTGCAGGGGACCATCGGCGATGGCAATGGCAAACAGAATCTCCAGCACCCCGTCCAGAACGTCGGGCGTGTTGGTATACAGCATGGCGATTTGCCGGGCGTGAATCTCAAATCCACTTGCGGTGGCGCACGCCGATTCGAACAACCGCCTGGCCCCGGCCTGGTCCTCGAGGGGAACCGGAAACAGGCGTGCGAAGGCGTTCATCTCCTCGCGGCACACCGGACCATCCACCCGGGCCATTTTGCCCGCCAAAGCCACCACCGCCAGGGTGAAGGTGAGACGACGGGCCTTTTCGGTATATGAGACGAAAAGACTCTCATAGGAAAAGGCGCCCTCCACGCGGACGGTGCTGCGGCGCAGACGATCCACCGCATGGCCGGCGGCGGCGCCCAGAAGTCCCCCCAGCGGTCCCCCCAGCGCCATGCCGGCCACCCCTCCGATCAGTTTGCCCCAGATGGCCATTGCCCGTGTCCCGTTTTCAATAGCCGCGCAGGAAACGCGGACGCATCCCCTGACCCGCCTCGCGGGCCAGGGTGATGGCGGCGAGCAGGGATTCCTTGTCCCTGGGCAGGGTGCCGCCCAGTGGCAGGGCGTTGGAGGCGTGGTTGGAGCGAAAGATCACGGGCCGCGGCGGATCGAGATCGGCCACCAGCCGGGCCATTTCGTCCAGGCATTCCGCATCGTTCAAAGGCTCGAAACGCGCGCCATGTTTTTCCCAGCGCGGCAGGAAACCCGGCGCCTCCGCCCGTTCAAGGTCAAGCTGGAGGGTTGAAAGATAGGTGGGGGGCGCGGCGTTGACCAGCCTGGCCGTGGCGGCGATATGCGGGTGTGAATAGACGCGCCCGCCCAACCCCAGAATCACCATGCATGACACCTTCAGCCCGGCCGCTGTGGCCCGCTGGATGGCCCGGGTGATGCCCCCGGGCGAGGCGCCCTTGGTAATGCGTTTGAGGACATCGGCATGCCCCGATTCGATCCCGAGATAGACCAGCGACAGCTTGCGCGCCTTCAACCCGGCCAGTTCTTCCACAGACTTGCGGTTGATGTTATCCGGCGTCGCATAGGACGACACCCGCGCGAGGTGGGGCAGACGGGTGCGCAGGTGGTCGAGAATCCGGTACAGGTGATCGGTCGGCAGCACCAGCGCATCGCCGTCGGCCAGGAAAACCCGGTCCGCCTGCGGCCAGTCGCGGGCGCCCTGGTCGATGTCGCGCCGGACGTCTTCAAGCGGGCGGGGGTGGAACCGTTTGCTCGTATACATGGAGCAGAACGAACAATGATTATAGCTGCACCCGATGGTGGCCTGAACGATCAGATTGTGGCCTTCGGAAGGGGGGCGCCACAGGGGCATGTCGTAACGAATGGGCATGAAGCGCGCGATGTTTTCTATTCGGAGACCTCAGCGAAGTCTTTACCGTACCGGCCTTACGGAATCGCGTCAACACAAAAAACAAACAAAGAACTCTCGGAGAGTGCTTTGATGCGACGTCCCCCTCTTTTGAGGATCCTCCAGGTTTGGTATGACTTGACGGGGGGGCAGGAGGCGCGTATCAAACCATGATCATTCTGGACAGGCTCAACGCAAAGTAGGGCGTCCATTTCCACACCAAAGTGATGATGCGAGGATGCGATGACAAACGTTTCCGGCGCCAAAGACGAACTGCCGTGCTGGAATCTGGCCGATCTTTATCCGGCCCCCGATTCCGCCGAACTCCAGGCGGATCTGGAAGCGATGGCAGACGATGCCGAGGCTTTTGCCGCCCGTTGCCGCGGACGAATCGCGGAGATGACAGAAGATGAATTTGCCGAAGAGATCTCCGCATACGAACGTCTGGGCGATGTCATGGGGCGCGTCCTGAGCTATGCCCAGCTGTGGTATGCGGAAAATGTCAACGATCCCGAGCGGGGGCGCTTTTTTCAGGGGATGCAGGAACATATGACGCTCGTTATGAGCGAGCTTGCGTTCTTTCCCCTTGAAATCAACCGTCTTGACGACGCGGTGCTGGAGGCGAAATGCGGTGCGGCGGCGTAGCGTTACCGCCCCTGGCTCGACATCGTGCGGGCGTTTCGCGCGCATCAGCTCTCCGACGATCTGGAACGAATCCAGCTTGAGTATAGCGTGGTCGGCGGCGCCGCCTGGGCGCGGCTGTTCGAAGAAACCCTGGCGGCATTGCGTTTTCCGGTGGCCGAGCACCCGCTGACGCTCACCGAGGCCGTGGATCTTTTGTCCGATCCCGACCGCGACACCCGCCGCACCGCCGCCAAGGCCATCGGTCAGGGGCTGGGCGACAACTCCCGTCTTTTTGTCCACATCTTCAATACGGTGCTCAAGGAAAAGGAAATCGACGACCGTTGGCGCCAGTATCCGCATCCGCTGGCCGCTCGCAATCTCGAAAATCAGATCGAGGACGAGGTGGTGGAAGCGCTGGTCGCCGCGGTGCGGGAATCCTATCCGCGGCTCTCGCACCGGTATTATGCCCTGAAAGCGCGCTGGTTCGGACTGGAGCACCTGGAATACTGGGACCGCAACGCGCGCCCCTGCCACAGAACGACCCGCGTCGCCATGGCTGGTTCCGAGGCGCGGGACATTGTGCTTGGGGCCTATCATGCCTTTTCACCGGATCTTGCCACCATTGGCCGGCGATTCTTCGACCATGCCTGGATCGATGCCCCGCCCCGGCCTGGCAAAACGGGGGGCGCATTCGCCCATGCCACAGTGCCTGCGGTCCACCCCTATCTTCTGCTCAATTACATGGGCAAACAGGACGATGTGATGACCCTCGCCCACGAGCTGGGGCATGGCATTCATCAGGTTCTGTCGGCCGAACAGGGGTCCTTGCTGTCAGGTCCTTCGACGCCACTGAGCGAAACGGCCTCGCTGTTCGGCGAAATGCTGACCTTCCGTGCCCTGCTGGCGGCGGAAAGCGATCCGGCACAACGTCGGTTCATTCTGGCCGGAAAAGTCGAAAACATGCTGAACACCCTCGTGCGCCAGATTGCCCTTCATACGTTTGAAAGCATGGTCCATGAGGAGCGGCGCAAGGGAGAATTATCGGCCGAGGAGATCGGCCGGCTGTGGATGCAGGTGCACAGCGAGAGCCTGGGGCCGGCGGTCCACTTCGACGAGGAGTATTCGAGCTATTGGGGGTGTGCCTCGCACCTCATTGAGATGCCGTTTTATGTTTATTCTTATGCGTTCGGCGAGTGCCTAGTGAACACGCTCTATGCCGTGTACCAGAGCGGCGCCGTGCCGGATTTTCAGGATCGATACATTACCATGTTGCGAGCGGGCGGCACCTTGCGGCACAAGGCTTTGCTGGCGCCGTTCGGGCTTGATGCTTCCGACCCGGCATTCCGGCAGCGTGGGTTGAATATGATCTCTTAAATGATCGACACCCTTGAAGAAGGGGTATAGCCTTTCCCGCGACAAGAACCGAACGGTGGGGGAGGCGGTGCCTCCCCCACCGTTCGGTTATTACAGGAAATTCCTGGCTCGGGCAAGGCCGAAGGCATCGTTGACATCGAGCCAGTGGCCGGTGATGTAAACGATCCGCGGCGGATGGCCCTTGGCCACTAGCCGGTTGAACAACTCCGGCAGCGAGGCGGTGGCAAGCGTTCCATCGGCCTCCATGGCGGCAAGTTCGGTCCGCACCAGCGCAGCGCCTTTCTCCGACAGTCGGGCCAGCCCGATCCACTCCCCGCAGGCGTGGTCGCGCGCCAAGGTCGATGAGATGAACTGCAATTCCACCGGGCGGTCGTCAAGGTAGTCCCGGCTGGGCGGCAGGGTGCAGCGGACCAGATCGGGGGAGCGTTTGATCTCGCCTTCCGGTGTGCCGCTATCGACCGCCAGCACGATGTCTCCGGCGGCGTTCAGCAGCGCCGAAAGAATGTAATCCCGGAACAGGATATCACCATACGAAACAACACACTCCCCGTCCAGCGTGTGCCCGGCGCAGGCCAGCGAGGCGACCTCGCCGGTGGTGGCGTGGGCGGTGTTGGTGATCTTGTCGATATCAGGGAGGGTCACGGCCTCTGGACGATAGCCGGTCACCACGGTCACCCCCCGGATGCCGGCCCCGGTCAGTGAACGCACGAGCCGTTTCAGCAAAGGCTCGCCCCGGACATCGAGCATGCATTTGGGCCGATCGACGGTTAAGGCGGCGAGTTGGCTGCCGCGGGAGGCCGCCAGCACCACCGCCCGCACCGTGCGCCGTTGTCCGGGCCGATAGCGTTTTTCGGCCGCGCTCAACTCGGCCTCGCCGGCGATGTCGAACACGTCCGACACGCTGGCGATGTAATCTTCCACCCCCGCCAAGTTCTGCTCGCGGAAGATGCGACCGCTGACCTCCCGCATGGCGGCAAGGGCGGCGCGCAGGTTATGGTTTGCCCAGATGCACAGCGCAATCCCCGCTTGGCGGTAACAGTCGGTGGGAGTGAGGTAGTACATGGTGGGCACGATGACCAGCGGCGCCCGGTTGCCCCAGGCGGCGGCGAAATGCAAGATCTCCTCGGCGGAGGATTTCTTTGAATGAATCAAGATGCCATCGGCCCCGGCGGCATGATAGGCTTCGGCCCGTTTCAGGGCCTCCTCCATGCCGTGGCCGGCGATCAACGCCTCGATGCGGGCGATGATGGAAAAATCCGGATCGGTCTGGCTGTCCTTGCCGGCCTTGATCTTGCCACAGAATTCGTCGATATCGGCCAGGGTTTGGTTGCCGTCCAGGAACGAATTGGTTTTGGGGAACAGTTTATCCTCGATGCACACGGCGGCCACCTGCCGCTGGCCCAGTTTCTTCACCAGCCGGCGGAACGTGTTGAAGTCGCCATAGCCGGTGTCGCCATCCACCAGCATGGGAATGGTGGTGGCATCGCTCATGAACTCCAGCACTTCCAGCACCTGCGTCCACGAGGCTTCGTTGCGGTCGCGCACGCCAAGGGCCGCCGAAATGGAAAGACCAGAGGCCCACAGCCCCGCAAACCCCGCATCCTCCACCACCCGGGCCGACAGACCGTTGTGGGCTTCCATCAGGAAGCCCAGGGTCGGCGCGGTCAAAAGTTCACGGAAACGGGTCGTTTTGCGCGGCAGGGTCACAGCTTTTCCAGGCTTTGAGTCAAATCGTCGATCACATCCTGCACGTCTTCAAGCCCCACCGACAGCCGCACCAGGGTATCGGTGATGCCCTGCTGGGCCTTTTCCGCCGCCGACAGGCGTTGGTGGGTGGTGGTGGCGGGGTGGGTGATCAGGCTTTTGGCATCGCCCAGATTGTTGGAAATATCGATGAGTCGCAAGGCATTGAGGAGCCGGTAGGCGGCCTCGTGCCCTTCCCCGATGGTGAAGGCGAGCACGCTGCCGCCCTTTGTCATCTGCCGCATGGCCAGGGCATGCTGGGGATGGCTGGCAAGACCGGGATAGAGCACTTTCGTGATTTCTGGACGGCTTTCCAGAAACGTGGCTACCTGCAAGGCATTCACGCAATGGCGCTCCATCCGCAGATCAAGGGTTTCAAGGCTTTTCAGCAGAACCCAGGCATTGAACGGACTGAGGGCCGGACCGGTATGACGCAGGAACATGGCGAGCTTGTCGTCGATCCACGCGCGGTCGTTGGCCAGCACCGCGCCGCCCAGGCAGCGTCCCTGACCATCGATGTGTTTGGTCGTGGAATAGACCACCACATCGGCGCCAAGGTCCAGCGGCTTTTGCAAGACGGGGCTTGCGAACACGTTATCGACCACCACCCGCGCCCCGGCCCCGTGGGCTAGCCGGCACACGGTTTTGAGATCGATGATATCGAGGGTGGGATTGGAAGGGGTTTCGAGAAACACCGTCGCCGCCGGACGGGTGAAGGCTTCGGCCCACTGGGCGATGTCCGTGCCATCGACAAAGGTGGTCTGGATGCCAAACCGGGGCAAAATCTCGGCCAGAATATAGGTACAGGAGCCAAACAGCGCCCGCCCCGGCCTTCAAATCGCAGGCCAGCGCGGCGAACACCGCGGCCATGCCCGAGGCGGTGGCGCGACAATCAAGGGCGCCTTCGACTTCGGCTAGGCGCAACTCGAAGGTGCGAATAGTGGGATTTTTGAACCTTGAGTAAACATAGCGGTCGCGTGTACCGTCAAAGGATTCCTGCGCTTCTTCCGCCGATTCATAGACATACCCCGAAGTCATGAACAGGCCTTCGGCTGTTTCGCAGAAATTGGAACGGGCAAGGCCGCCACGAACCTGCGCCGTGCGCGGACGCCGTGTACCGGAATCGTCGTTCCCCCCTTATTTCTTGCAGCCGTGACCACGTTTTTTTGCTCCTAACGCAAAACGGCCTTGCCGTCAAGGAGACTGTGTTGCTGATCGAAAGATCCCTCCATGTCCGGGGCTATCACTCGACACGCCGCAAACCGGATCGGCAAATCGTGGACACGACTATCGTGCCGCTTTACCAGCTTTTGCTGGATGAAGAAAAAAAACACGCCAACGACAAGGAAGGCCTGCGGGCCTCCTCTGACAAACTGATGCATATTCTTGCGGAACGGGGGAGCACGTATGACGAACTTATCTTCTCTCTCTAAGGCGATGGGCCTGATCGGTGTTGCCGGTCTGATCGTTGCGGGACTTCTGGTTGACGCGATTTTAAAACAAGACGTGACCGTGATCACGGGAGGGACGATCGCCCTGCTTGCCTTGGGGGGAGCCTTCTACTCCATCGTGCGGATCAAGCGGTTCCTGCAACAGGTGAGGGCGCTGTGCGCGACCGTGGCCGGGGGTAACTTTCATGAACGCCTCGTGGGGGTCCGTGAAGGGGGGGAGGTGGGCGAGGTGGCCCATGCCCTCAACGATCTCATCGATCGCGCCGATGCCTTCATCCGCGAGACTGTTGCAACGATCGACTGCTCGCTTACCAATAAATACCACCGCCGCATTATCGAGACGGGCATGCTGGGCACTTTCCTGCATTCAAGCCGGTCCATCAACCGGGCCAGCGCGGTGATGGCCGAGCGGCAGAAGGAATTTCTCGCCTTGTCGAAAGATCTCGACTACTACATGAAACTCGTCAAGAACACGGTACACATCGCCGCGCACGGGGTCGATACCATCGCCCGCTCCGTCGATGAAAAGGCGCAATCGGCCAGCATGAATGCATCGACGGTGGCATCAGCCGCCGTACAGGCCTCTGGCAACGTGCAGTCGGTGGCCGCCGCGACCGAAGAGCTGTCCTCCTCCATCAATGAAATCGGCCATCAGGTGGGACGGGCCGCCGCGGTGGCGGGCCGGGCCGTGCATGAGGTCGAACGGACCAACGGGCTGGTGGGGGGGCTGTCCACGTCTTCCCAACGTATCGGCGCGGTCGTCAAGATGATCACCGCCATCGCCGCCCAGACCAATCTGCTGGCGCTCAACGCTACCATCGAGGCGGCGCGGGTCGGCGAGGCGGGCAAGGGCTTTGCGGTGGTGGCAAACGAAGTCAAACATCTTGCCAACCAGACCGCGTGGGCCACGGACGACATCGTCAGCCAGATTACCGGCATCCAATCGGCCACCGCCGAAGCTGTTTCCGCCATCCGCGCGATCGAAGGGACGATCGACACCATCAACGGCATCTCCACCGCGATCGCGGATGCGGTGGAGCAGCAGAGCCTGGCGACGCGCGACATTGCGCGCAATGTCCACCAAGCCGCCCATGGCACGCGGGAGGTCTTGGAGAAGATCGGCAGCGTCGATCAGGCGGCGGGGGAGATTTCCCGTTCCATGGGTGATGTTCTGAGCGCCACCGGCGAATTGTCCGGCTAGGTGGCCCAGCAGATCGAACTGTTGGATCAGAAGATGACGAAGTTCCTTGGCAAGCTACAGAGTGCCGCATAAAGGAATCGAGGGGGGTGTGGGGGAAGGCTTAGCCTCCCCCGCACCCCCTCGATATTCCAATGGCGGTGAGAGCCGCGCGTCCTTACAGCGGTTCCGCGGCAAAGAACGCAGGCAAAGCAGCCAGGCTCGCCACCTCAGCCTCCACCCGCCCCGGCAATTGCTCCGGCGGTTCGCCCCCACGGTTGAGCCACAGGCTGCGCAAGCCAAAAGCCGCCGCTCCGCAGGCATCCCAGCCATGGGTGGAAACGAACGCCATTTGCGAAGGTTTCAGCCCGAATCGCTCGCAGGCCAGCTGATAGACCCCGAAGGCCGGCTTGAACACCTTCGCCTGGTCGGCGGAAAGCACCGCATCGAGGCTGTTCCGCAAGTCGGTTCCGTTGAGAACAGAGGTCAGCATGGTCACGGAGCTGTTGGAAAGAACCGCCGTTCGCAACCCCTGACGGCGCAGGGCGGCCAAAACGTCAACGGCCTCCGGAAAGGCCTCGAGACGGAAATAGGCCTGCATCAAACGCGAGCGCAAAACCGGATCGGCAATCGACAAACGCTTCAAGGCGTAATCCAGCGCCTCTCCGGTGACATGCCAGAAATCGATGAAATGGCCTGTCATGGTACGCAGAAAAGCGTACTCTGTTTGTTTTGCATACCACAGTGTGGCCAGCTGCTCCGCCCGATGGCCCAAAGCCTCCCGGTACAGACGAAAGGGGGTGCTGACATCGAACAAAGCGCCGTAGGCCTCAAAAAGGACAACGCCCGCCTCGCCAGGTTTCGGTTCACCGATCACCGTTTTTGTTCCTTTCGCCTTCACCGTCGCAGATCGTTTTCAAGGGACAACCGCAACTCCGTCGCCCCCAAACGGCGTCGGTAAATCTGCAATCCTTCCAGCACCCGCTGGACATAGTTGCGGGTCTCGCTGAAGGGAATGGATTCGACCCAGTCCACGGCATCCTCCAAAGATTTTCTGGGATCGCCAAAGGTTTTCGTCCACTGCTCCGCCCGAGACGGACCGGCATTGTAGGCGGCAATGGCCAGCACATAGGATCCCTTGAAGACGTTGACCAGATCCTCCAGAAAAGTCGTTCCCAGGGTAATATTATATTCCGGATTGGCTGTCAGCGCCTCGGTCGTGAAGCGAATATTGTGTCGGGTTGCCATCTGTTTCGCGGTCGCCGGCATGAGCTGCATCAGGCCGCGGGCACCGGCGATACTGACGGCACCGGCGTGAAAATTGCTTTCCTGACGGATGACGGCCAGCACCAGCGCGTGCTCCGGCGGTTCCTGAACCCGGAGCCTGACCAGCGGGTAGCCGGAGGCCACCATGATCACGCCCGACTGCGCCGACCGGCGCGCCAAGGCGACGGCGATGTCGGGCCGCTTGGCGGTTACGGTAAGACGCGCGGCAAGCGCATGCTGGCCCGGTGTTTGCGCGATCTCGCCCAGCCGGAAGACAAAGGGGCGAATGTTCTCCCGCCGTCCGACCTCGGTCAGGAGGGCAACGACGCCGGCCAGTTCATGGCGGTCAAGCATTTCGATGTCCGATGCCGTTGGCAGCGGATCTTCCGGCAGGCCAATAGTGTTGCCGTTGAGCCGGCCGGCGGCAAGCTGACCGTAATAGGATATCACATGGGGCGCGGCCTTGCGATACCACTTGGCCGCTTCTTCCTTCTCTCCCATGGCCTCGGCCGCTCGCCCGGCCCAATAGGCCGCCCGCGACAGGCTGATGGGTGTCCTGACCCCTTCATGCATGCGGGTGAAATGCGTGTGCGCCAGCTTGGCCTCTTTCAGCCGGCGCAAAGCGACCCACCCGGCCAGCCATTCGGCCTCGGCGAATTGGGCGCCCGACAGTTTGCCGTGGGTGCGTGCAACCTCATAGGCTTTGCCGGCCTGCCCCAGGGCCAACGCCTCACGGGCGAGGGCGGCACGCTCCGTCCACCACAGGGCGGGTCGGCCCTTGTCGGCGGCGTTGCTCGACAGCAGGGCGATGGCCTCCAGGTACTGTTCCTTTTTGCGCCGCCAGCGAACCCGTTCATACACCAGCCCGGGATCATTGCGCAAATGAGCCGGCACCTTGGCCAGGGCTACCGCTTTGCCCTCGGCCAAAAGAAGACGGGCCTCCGCCAGGGCCTGCCAGCCGGCGTTCACCTTCGGCAGCATCCGCCGGGCGGCTTCGGCCTGGTGGTCCCACAACAGGCGATCGAGACGGGCGGTATGGTCTTCGGGCCGCAGGCGGTGTCCGTGAAGGCTCAGAAAATGCTTTTCCTGGGCCGTGCCAAAGGTATCCTTGACCCAGGATTCACGCACAAGGGCGGCGGCCCACCCGGAACAATCACCGGCACACTCCGCATCCTCTTGACCCAGCAAAAGCTGCACCCAGGCCATCGTGCCATTGGGGGTGAGCGGCGGGTGGTCCCGGAACCAGTCCCGCAGGACCGCGGGCGATTCGGCTGGCGCAATGGCATCCTCGGCGCGGCGGATCAAGGAGGGTATTTGTGGCCAGTCCAGGTTTTCCCGCACAAAGGCGGAAATTTCCGCGAAGGAGGCCTTGGTTTCCACCCGGCTGTAATCCATCCATTTGAGTATTTTGGCCAACAGTTTGTGTGTGCGCGCATGGGCATGGGCATCCTCCCAGCGGCCGGTGTGTGCGGCGGTAAAGGCGGCCTCGGCATGGCGCCGGGTGTCCTCGTTCAGGATGTCGGCTGAAGCCGGGGGAAGGAATGCCGGGAAACAGCAAAACAGAAGCACTGCAAAGACGACCGTCTTCACCACGAGCTGCCTTCGATCGAGGGGTTGCAAAAACGTCCAGGGAAAACCTGACGGGCCATTGTAGGCAGGGAGAAGACCGGACCGCAAGGAGAAGGAGTCGAAGGAGCGGGCGGGACACTCCCTGCATACCCCGTCGATTCCGTTCCGTGTCGTCAGGCGGCAAATCCCCGGGTCATCATCAGGCCCAGGCGGCGGGCAAAAGCGACAGGGTCGGGCAAAGGCTCGCCGTCGATGATACGGGCCTGGTCTAGAAGCAGCCAGGCGGCATCCGTGAACTCCGCGTCCTCTCCCAAAGTCCTGATCCTGTCGGCCAGTCGTTTGATCAAGGCGTGGCGGGGGTTGATCTCCAGAATCCGGGGAATGGCCTGTTCCTGCTGGCGATGCTGGCGCAGCATGCGCGCCAGGTGCACGCTCATGTCGTTCTGTTCGGCCACCAGACAGACCGGGCTTTCGGTCAGGCGTTCAGAGATTCGCACGTCCTTGACGGCATCGCCCAGGGTTTTCTTGATCGAGGCGATCAGGCCGTCGATGTCGGCGGGAGTCTCTTGCCGTTCCTCCTTTTGATCCCTGTCTTCGGTCCCTTCCCCTTTGATTTTGCTGAAATCCGTTCCCGCATGGGCCGCGGAAACCAGTT
Source organism: Rhodospirillaceae bacterium (assembly GCA_009773045.1). Classification (GTDB taxonomy): domain Bacteria; phylum Pseudomonadota; class Alphaproteobacteria; order Rhodospirillales; family Rhodospirillaceae; genus WOUV01. Next base: position 11,779 of record WOUV01000066.1, read on the forward strand.
TCTTGTCCTGATATGTCCCAAGACTCGCGGGCCAGAATTCATCGATGGGGTCGGTCAGAAGCAGAACCTCGATTCCCTTGGCCCGGAAACCCTCCAGATGGGGGCTGCGGGCGAGGGCTTCGGCCGCATCGCCGGTGATGTAGTAAATAACCTCCTGGCCGTCCTTCATCCGCCCCACGTACTCCTCAAGGCTGACCAGTCCGTCTTTTGAGAGGGTCGTGTGGAAGCGGCACAGCGCGATGATATCGTTTCGGCGCTCGAAATCCTCGTAAAGTCCTTCCTTCAGAACGGCGCCGAAGGTGTTCCAGAACGCGGCATAGGACTCCGCATCGCCGGTTTTCGCCGTGATATCGGCAAGGATGCGACGCACAAGACCTTTGCTGATTTTCGCCAGCAACGGATTGTGCTGCAACGTTTCGCGGCTGATGTTCAGCGGCAGATCCTGGCTGTCCACCACCCCCTTCATGAAACGCAGCCAAGCCGGCAGCAACTCGGGGCAATCGTCGGTGATGAAAACCCGCCGCACGTACAGCTTCACATGATGCCGGCGCTCCTGCTGGAACAGGTCGAAGGGCCGGGTGGAAGGAACAAACAAAAGCCCGGTGTATTCGATCGCCCCTTCGGCCTTGTAATGAATGGTCAGCCACGGATCGTCGAAGGCATGGGCGGCGTGGTGATAGAATTCCTTGTACTGCTCCGCGCCGATCTCGCCACGGGGGCGGGTCCACAGGGCGGAGGCTTCGTTGACGGCCTCGTCCTTTTCCCCTTCCCGCAACATGACCGGAATGGCGATGTGATCGGAATAGGTCTTGACGACATGGTGCAGACGATACGATTCAAGGTACTCGCGTTCGTCCTCGCGCAGATTCAGGACGATGCGGGTCCCGCGGGGAACGTTGTCCACCGCGTCCATCGTAAACGTGCCCTGGCCATCGGAGCGCCAGCACCACCCCTCCGTCGTGCCGGCCTTGCGGCTGGTGACCGCGACCGTATCGGCCACCATGAAGGCCGAATAGAACCCCACGCCGAACTGGCCGACCAGGGTGGGATCGGCTTTCTTGTCGGCGGCGGCGGCAAGCTGGCTGGCGAAGGCCGCCGTTCCAGAGCGGGCGATGGTGCCGAGATTCTCCACAAGCTCGTCACGACTCATGCCAATGCCGTTGTCGGTGATGATCAGGGTGCCGGCCGCCTTGTCCGGCGTGAGGATGATTTTGAAGGAGACCTCTTCCTGCAAAAGATCGGGTTCGGTCAGGGCGAGGTACCGCAGGTGGTCACAGGCATCCGAGGCATTGGAGATCAGTTCGCGCAGAAAGATCTGCTTGTTTGAATACAGAGCATGCACCACGATATCCAGAAGCTTGGATACCTCGGCCTGAAAGGTGAAGGTTTCTGTCGCCATTGTGTTCCCTCGGGTTCGCGTCGCCGTTCATGACGGCGCCTTGATATGCGGTCAAGGGACCCGGAACGCAAGGGGAGCTTTTCTGGAATCGCGAGGGGGGCGGAGTGGGGCGGCGGGGGAAGAACGCCAACGATCGTCACGTGTGATGATCTCAAGATTTGCATGGAGATCGCACCCGTGCACAGTCTGAGATGTGGCCTGCTCCTGAGTTTTCATCCAGCGGCGATGAAAGCCTCGGCCGATAGATCGGCCAAAGGTAAAGATCCCGTGGTCAGCCGTCACGCCGTGCGACCAGTCGCGGTGTGTGTGTCAGGGTGGGGGTCACGGACCATTCGTAAATCCGAAACGGACCAAGGAGTTTGACCGTTTGCGCGTTGTGTTCAAGAACGGGAAGGCCCGTTGCAACCCGAAGCATGCCGCGAACGGACAGCCCCAAGACTTCCAATTGTTTGAAAGAGGCTCTTTTCGAAAGGGGAACGGTGACCGCCACGGTGCCTTCGGGCAGGGCCTTGAGAACCAGAAGAGCCACATTGCGGCGAATGAACGTCACCTGACCGGTCTTCTCTATCCGTCCTTCGCGTTGGTAATGCATCTTGTAACGGCCACCGCCGAGCGAACGGACATCACGGAAATGCGAATCGCGCTTGATATCGTTTTCGAACGCACGGATTTTTTCCTCGATTTCCGTTCCTTTCAGTTTTCCCCTTAAAATTTCTTCATGCAGTGGAACCCATATCAGAATGCCATGATAACTGAGGGCATACCGTCCATCCTCGGCAAGGCGGATTTCAACCTTGAAATCATCAGGGAGATTGCAGCCGCTCAACAAAAGCCCGGTCAGTCCTGTAACCGCCAGAACCCTTCCCCACAATCCCAACAGCGGCATGGGTTTCATTCCCGCACAGGAAGTCATTGCCGGTCAAACAGCGCTTCAATCGTGGGTGCTTCCAGAACAGCATCGAGCCATGCGTCGAGTTGATCGGCATCGGCAGCAGATATGCGTTCCCGAAACGCATCCGGTACCTTATGAAAGCGGCGTTCAAGCAGGCGTATCAGCGCATCAGCCTTTGCCCTCAACGCTCCTTCAGCCTGGGCCTTCGTTTCAGCCTTTTTAATCTCCATTCTGGCTTCCCGAAGGTGTGTTTCGGAGTCCTGAAGCCGTGCCTCGGAGTCCTGGAACCGTGCCTCGGAGTCCTGGAACCGTGCCTCAAAGTCCTGGAACCGTGCCTCGGAGTCCTGGAACCGTGCCTCGGAGTCCTGGAGCTTTTGCTCCACCTCCTGCACTTTGCGGGCCTTCTGAAAAAGGTAGCGCTGATCGTCGAGCCACCACTCGCGTTTCTGGAGGAGATCCAGCTCCTCTTTTGTCCAACCAGCCATGCTCGCCAGTCCGAGCGCCCGCACGATCGCCGGTTCCGCCGCCAGCGACTCGGGGATGATGGTCAGATCCACGGCATGCTTGAGAAAAAACAGCCACCGGTCAACCGTCGTTTCAAGCTCTGATTCGCTTTTGGTGAATTTGGGCAACTCGGCAAAAACCAGTTCCAGATCCTGATGGCAGATCGCCGGATTTTCCTCGGCGCACAGGCGAAAACGACTGACCACATGGGAAAGGTCGGGAAACATGCTGAAATCGGTGATCGTCAGGGCGACCACCGCCGTCAGAATACGATAAGGTTCTGCCTCATCGAGCTGGTTCACATAAGCTTTGCTGGCATTGAAAAGGACCCGTTTCTCGAACCCTTCGACATTCAAAACCTGCATTTCGATGATATAGGAATACCCTCTCTGGTCCCGAACACGGACATCGAGGAAGCTGTCCTTCATGCCATCGATCTTCGGGGCGAGTCTTGGATCGATGATCGCAAGATCGGTGATCGTGTCCGAGCCGGTGAGGGTGAGAACGGCGTTCAGAAAACTGATCAAGATGTCCCGGCTGGAATCGGAACCAAAGATCTTCTTGAAAACAAAATCGGTTTTGGGATTGAGAAAACGCATGAAATCGCCCCTCCGGTGCATCCTTCGCCCCTGATCATGATGCGAACAGCAACCGCTGTCCATCATTTCAAGAGAATCGAAACACCGCGGATGCAAGGGCAATGGTATAAAAGCCCAGGTGTGGAGAACGCCCCCACGTTTTGTTTTCGTCTCAGGAAAGGCGCCACGATGATATCTGTTCAGGAGGCCTGTCGCCGCATCGTCCAATCCGTCCGACCGCTTGGGGCCGAAGTGATCGGTTTGCGCGAGGCCGCGGGCCGGGTGCTGGCCACCGATGTGGCTGCCCGGATGACTCATCCGCAGGCCACGGTTTCGGCCATGGACGGCTATGCGGTCCGGAGTTGCGATGTGGCACGGGCGCCGGTGACTCTGGTGGTCGTTGCCCAGTCCGCTGCCGGCCATCCAAGCGATGTTACGGTCGGGCCGGGGGAGGTCGTGCGCATTTTCACCGGCGCTGTCATCCCTTCCGGAGCCGATGCCATCGTTTTACAGGAAGATACGCAAACCGGTCCGGACCGAACCGTTGTCGTGCGTGCCCCCGTGACGATAGGACGCCATCTCCGTCCGTCCGGTCTCGATTTCAAAACGGGCGAGGTTTTGCTGCGGACGGGTCGGTGTTTGACTTTTCGTGACATCGCTCTGGCGGCGGCGATGAATGTGCCGTGGCTTCCGGTCGTGCGTCGTCCAAGGGTCGCGATTCTTTCCACCGGTGATGAGGTTCGTCTGCCGGGCGAGGCCATCGGGCCGGGCGATCTGATCGGCTCTAATGGCTTTGCGCTACGCGCTTTTGTCGCGCACCATGGAGGGGAGGCCATCGACCTTGGGGTTGCCCGTGACGATCGCGCCTCGCTCCTTGCCCTGGTGAAGGCGGCCCGGGGGGCGGATGTATTGCTGACAAGCGGCGGGGTGTCGGTCGGGGAACACGATCTTGTGCGCGCGGCGCTGGACGATGCCGGGCTTGCACTCGATTTCTGGAAGGTGGCGGTGCGCCCGGGCAAACCCCTGATGCATGGTTCCCTTGCCGGTGTGCCGGTGATCGGCCTGCCTGGCAATCCGGTTTCGGCCTTGGTGGGGGCGGTTTTGTTTGTGCTGCCGGTGTTGAATGCCCTGCTGGGACGCCCTCTTGAATCGGGCGCCGAACGGCAACGAGGGGTGCTCTCCTGTGACCTGCCGGCCAACGACGGGCGCGAGGATTACCTGCGCGCCACATGGCAGCGCGCCGGGGATGGCACGATTCACGTGACTCCTTTCGCCCGACAGGACAGTGCGTTGCAGGCGATTCTGGCCGCCGCCGACTGTCTGATCGTGCGGCCACCCCACGCCCCGCCCGCCCAGGCGGGGGACGCCATCGCGGTTGTCCCTCTGTCCTGACTTTTGGGATGCTGGTGTTGGCATGAAATCTTTGTCTTGACGGTGGCTCGGAACTAATCTAGAACGTAAGGCAGACATCGTTCAAACGTATGCCGGGATTCACGTGAGAACGGCCCAGCGCTGGAGAAGCGCAACGAGGAGCGTGCCATGCTGACAAAAAAACAGTACGAACTTCTGGTATTCATCGACAACCGTTTGAAATCAACGGGCGTTTCACCCTCCTTCGACGAGATGAAAGAGGCCCTGAATTTGAAAAGCAAATCCGGCATTCACCGTCTTATTACCGGCCTGCAGGAACGGGGCTTCATCCGGCGCCTGCCGCACCGCGCGCGGGCGCTGGAGGTTTTGCGTCTGCCGGGGAATCTGGAGGAGCCTTCGCCGCCGCCCAGCGGTTTCACCCCAACCGTCATCCGGGGCGATTTTCGTCACGCCTTGCCGGGGGCGGCGGTGATGGTCGAGAGCGGCGCCGTTTACTTGCCGCTTTATGGCAAGATCGCCGCGGGAACACCCATCGAGGCCCTGCGGGACGCAGCGATTACTGTCGAGGTCCCCGCCGTCATGATCAGCGGGGGGGAGCATTATGCCCTGACCATCGAGGGGGATTCGATGATCGATGCCGGTATCCTTGAAGGGGATACGGTTCTGATCCGGCGGTGCGATATGGCGGAAAGCGGCGCCATCGTCGTTGCCCTGGTGGACGAGATCGAGGTCACGCTGAAACGGCTGCGCCGCAAGGGGGCTTCCATCGCCCTTGAACCCGCCAATGCCAAATATGAAACGCGCATTTTCGGTCCCGACCGGGTCAAGGTGCAAGGGGTGTTGGTTGGCCTGATGCGTTCGTATTGAC
>WOUV01000067.1 GCA_009773045.1 Rhodospirillaceae bacterium
GGGCGGGAAGGCTTTGAGGAGTGAAGGAAAAAGGAGAGGACATGGCACGCACGTGGTTTTGAACAAAGGTGCGGCACATCCTATCACGTCCACGGCAAACAAGAACCAACGGCGGGAACGATCCCGGGGCCATCAAGCGAAGGTAAAGATCTCCCCTGCCTGAACATGAAAAAGGGTTCAGAAGGGTCGTCATGCGTGAACGCAGGCCTTCTCCCCCACGCCTCGTTTCCAGCCCCCGGGCGGGCGGGCTTAACAGACTGTCCGCATTTCAGAGTCTCTCTTCCCTTGGTCTGGACCACCGGAGAGATCGTCGTTACCGAAGTTGCTACCAGTGGTAACGGTAGGCCGTGTCTCATGGCTCGCAGAGGGGGGGCTGCCGCCCGGCGCATCCGTCATGGCGAGGGTACTGCTTCTGATCTGTATGGCCGTGATAGTGAGCGCGGCGTCCCCATAGGTGATGGTGTGGTTGTCCGCGGACAGGCCCGAAACGGTGAGGGGATAGGTTCCGGCAGACACCGCGTTTTGTGCCGCGCCGCCGTAAGCCAACGTGCCGGTGAGAACCGATGCGCTCTCGTGATCGACGAAACCGCCATAGGTCACGCCGTTGCCGCCCGTGAACGCCTGCCCGTCATAGATCTTCATCGCGTCGCCGGCGGTGACGACGAGGCTGGCCTTGTTGATGGTCACCAGGCCGCTGCCCAGGGTGTAGTTGGCGGCAAGGCCGGTTCCATCGCCAAGCGACAGGCCGGTGAGGGTCACGGTCTTGCCCGTTCCGGCGTTTGCCTCGCTCATGCTGCCGGTGCCAAAGAGTGTCAGCGCCTCGCCATTGGCGAGGGTGTCCAGCGTGAAAATGGCGGCGGCAAGATCGACCGTGCCGTCATAGACCCGGCTGCCGGAGAGCGAAACCGCGCGCGGGGTAATGGTGGCGATCGTCGTCGCGGTATCCTCGTCCAGCGTGTAGTTGTCCTTGTCGGGGCCGCCCAACGCCAGGCCGGTGATGGTGACGGTCTTGTCGTCTCCGGCGTTTTTGTCGGCGAAGGCGCCGGTCGCGCTGGCGACGGTCAGGGCATCGCCCGCGATCCTGCCGGTATTGATGCCTTGCAGGTCGGTTTGGGTCGTGCTGCCTTCCGCGCCCAGGTCTGTGATCACCGTATAGGTGATGGCCGAATCGCTGCCCTTTTTCGTCTGGAACAGGCTCCCCGCCGCCAGAGTGACCGGGGCATTGATGGCATAGGTTCCCGTACCCGTCGTCTGCGCGTATTGCAGCACCAGGCCATCACTGCTTGTCGTCCCCGTGCTGGTCAGTTCCGCATCGAGAATAATAGTGTTGTCCGCCCTGAGGGTTAGGATGTTGGCGTTCCAGGTGATGGAGGCATCGACGGTGATGGTGCCCGCATCCGTGCCCGTGCCGTTGGTTCCCCACGGATTACTCCCATTATCCGCCGTCGTCACGGTCACGCTGCCTGTCCCAAGCGCGGTCTGAATGGCGCTGGCCTTGGAGGCATCAATGGTTATATCAATCGGGTCGATCAGCCATTCACCGCCCTTGGTGTCAACGTTCAAATCCGTGTCGAGAGTGACCCGTGCGGCGGAAGTTTCGACGAAATGAGCATCAAGGCGGCCGGCCACGTTTGCCTCGCCATGTTCCATGTCGGCAAGAAGCAGAATCCCCCCCCCCCCCCCCCCCCCCCCCCCCCCCCCGCTCGCCGCCCTGGCAGTCAGGGTCGCCGTGCCGCCATCGGCGATGATCACCCCCTTGTTCTCGATCAGCGTCGCCAGGGTGGAGGATTCCACCACCACCGACAGCAGCCCGTCGCCGGCAAAATCAAGCGCGATTTCGGTCCCGGCGGCAAGCGCCACGTCCTTTCCCGTGATCTGCCCCGTGTTCGTGATCACGGGGGCCAGCAGCGCCACCCCCTTTCCGGAAAGATGCCCTTCGTTCGTGATCGACCCGATCGTGCCCAGGCCCGCGCCAGAGAACGCATAGCGCCCCTCCAGGAAGTTCTGGTCGCTGAGGGCCAGGGTTTCGAGGCCACCAGACCCCCCACATCGACCCGCGCCCCCGCCCCGAACACGATGCCGTTGGGGTTGACCAGGAAGACCTGGCCGTTGGCGGTGAGGGTCCCCAGAATCTGGCTCGGGTCCTGCCCCAGCACCCGGTTCAGGGCCGTGGCGGAGGCATCGGGCTGCACGAAGGCGACGCTGTTCCGGGCGCCGATCGAGAATCCATCCCAGGTCGCGATCATCTTTTGCGTCGTCTGGGTGATCGTCATGGCGGTGCCGGATTGGCTGATGCTGCCCTGCCCCGCCACGATCTGCCCGCCGGTCGGAAGCACGCCCTCGGCCAGGGCCGGCTCCGCCCATGCCACCGCCGCAAGCAGGACGAATGCGCGGGCCCCGCTGCCGGCTGTTCGCGAACTCGTGGGTGACGATGAACGTGCCACAGACTGTGTTCTAGATGACCGTGAAGATTCGATTTATGGGTCCCGTCCCTCGTGGTTTGTTGCCCTTTTGCAATCACACCAGACGTCGATCCCCCCCCTTCCCTCCCCCGATCCTAGGGGGAGGGTTCTCGTCCTCAAACGTGCAGGCCGATGGGCTTAACCGGAACCTGCCAGCGCGCCTCCAACGTGCTGGGCACTCCCCGTCGTATCGCCGCGCCCCTCGCCGACCGGCCAGGCGCGCACGCCCCGCCCATCCCATCGACATTCAGCCATCCCATCGACATTCAAATGGTGAAAGGCTCCGTGCGTGTCTAGGGTGGCGGCATCGGCGGCACGGCTCTCCGGAACCCGCGCCATAGGGGGCCATAAGGGGAAGGTCACCCTTTGACGCCAGGACGGCACCGTTGACATCGTTGAAACGTCATCCTATTCTCCTTGCCAAGGATTGCTCGTCCTGAAGGGGTCATGAGGTGACGGGTGCGGCCTGCGGGTAGCGGCGGTTTTGATCACAGCGGTAGAGTCGCGTGGAGAGGCACTGAATATCTGCCGCTGGGATCACGGGTACTCGGGAAAGAAAGTGGGCAGAGGGGTGGGGGTCGCTTCGAGCGAAAGCAGGCAAGTGAACAAGCGTAGAGATAGAGAGTTAACGGGCGATTTGCAACTCGCTACGCGAGATGTTCAGCCACTGCGAACGCAGCACCAAGGCGTAAGGGGTGTCATGACCCCCAACGTCGCCGTCATCGGGTGCGGGTATTGGGGCAGACACCTCGTGCGCAACTTCGCCGAACTGGGCGCCTTGGGGGGTATCTGTGATCCGGCGCTGGATCGTGCCGGCGTGCTCTCCGCCCGATTTGGCGCGCCAGTACGTGCCTATACCGAGATTCTCGCCGATTCCTCCATCGCGGGAGTCATCATCGCGGCCCCCGCCGAAAAGCATTTTCCGCTCGCCCGCGAAGCCCTTGCGGCCGGGAAGCATGTTTATGTCGAGAAGCCTTTGGCCCTTGATCTGGGGGAAGCCGCCGCGCTGTGCCGCCAGGCCGCCGAAGCACAGCGAGTGCTGATGGTGGGGCACCTGTTGCAGTACCACCCCGCCTTCCTGGCTCTCAGGGAGATGAGTGCGACCGGCAAACTGGGGCGATTGCACTATATTTATTCAAACCGGCTCAATCTTGGAAAGGTGCGGCGTGAGGAGAACGCCCTGTGGAGTTTCGCCCCGCATGACATTTCCATGATTCTCGCGCTTGTCGGCGAGGAACCGGAAGAAGTGTCGGCCATGGGGGCGAGCTATCTGCACAAGATCATTGCCGACGTGACGATTACCCATCTTTCGTTCCGCGGGGGCGAGCGCGCCCATATCTTTGTCTCATGGCTGCACCCGTTCAAGGAGCAAAAGCTGGTGACCGTTGGCAGCCAGGGAATGGCGGTGTTCGACGATGGCCAGCCGTGGGAGTCAAAGCTGCTGTTCTATCCACATCGCATTGACTGGATCGATGGTCTGCCACAGCCAAGCAAGGCCGACGCCGTACCGGTGCCGGTGGTGGCAGAAGAGCCGCTGAGGCTCGAATGTCGTCACTTCCTCGAATGCATCGCGGGGCGTCTGACCCCACGCACCGATGGCGCCGAAGGCTTGCGCGTGCTCAAGGTGCTCGATGCCGCGGAGCGGTCCATGGCAACCGGTGTGCCTGTCCCTCTGACAGAGGCGCGCCTGGCGGGGACGCCTGCCGTGGCGTTGCGCCAGGGGGTCGAGGTCCACGAGTCCGCCCATGTCGAGGAATCGGTCGAGATCGGCGCAGGCACGAAGATCTGGCATTTCTCGCATCTTTTGCCACGCACCCGCATCGGACGGGATTGTGTCATCGGCCAGAACGTCGTGATCGGTCCAGACGTTGTTGTGGGAAACCGTTGCAAGATCCAGAACAATGTGAGCCTTTACAAAGGTGTGACACTGGAAGACGGCGTTTTCTGCGGACCGTCCTGCGTGTTCACCAACGTCAACACGCCACGCGCCGAAATCGAGCGCAAGAGCGAGTTCCGTCCGACTCTGGTCAAGCATGGCGCCACCATCGGCGCAAATGCCACCATCGTTTGCGGCCACACGCTGGGCGAATACTGTCTGATCGCCGCCGGTGCCGTGGTCACCTCCGACGTACCACAGCACGCACTGATGGCCGGCGTGCCGGCACGCCGTATCGGCTGGGTGAGCCATGCGGGTGAAAGACTTGGATCGGACCTCGTGTGCCCCCGCGAAGGACGGCACTACCGCGAGGCGGGACCGGACCGACTGGAAGAAATCGCATGACAGATCCCATTCCCTTCATCGACCTGAAAGCCCAGCGCCGGCGCCTGGGCGCGCGCCTTGACGAGGCAATTTTGCGTGTCGTCGATCACGGTGCTTATATCATGGGCGCCGAGGTGGCCGCGCTTGAGCGCCAGCTTGCCGCGTTCTGCGGGGCACGGCACGCCATCGCCTGCGCCAGCGGGACGGACGCCCTGCTGCTGGTGCTGGTGGCCAGGGGCATCAGGCCGGGCGATGCGGTGTTCGTGCCGGACTTTACCTTCGTCGCCACGGCCGAGGTGGTGGCCCTCCTGGGCGCGACGCCGGTCTTCGTCGATGTGCTTGAGGACACCTTCACCATGGACCCGGCCAGCCTTACCGCGGCCATCGGCTGGGCCGCCGGCGCCGGCCTCAAGGCCCGCATGGTGATTCCCGTCGATCTGTTCGGCCAACCGGCCGACTATCGCCGCATTGCGCCGATCGCGCGCGCGCATGGCCTGTTCGTGCTGGCCGATGCGGCGCAAAGTTTCGGTGCCAGCCTTGACGGCCGTTCGGTGGGCACGCTGGGTGAGGCCACAGCGACCAGCTTTTTTCCGGCCAAACCGCTTGGCTGCTATGGCGATGGCGGTGCCGTGTTCACCGATGACGACACGTTGGCCGCGCTCATCAAAAGCATCCGGGTGCACGGTCAGGGCAGCGACAAGTACGACACTGTGCGCATTGGCATCAACGGCCGGCTCGACACCATGCAAGCCGCCATCCTGATCGAGAAGCTGACGATTTTCCCGGACGAAATCACTGCACGGCAGCGTGCGGCGGAACGCTACGACGAGGGGCTGCGCGACGTCGCGACGGTGCCGCCGGTGATGGCCGGCGCCACCTCCGTGTGGGCGCAGTATACCATCAAGGGTACCAATCGCGATAGGTTGGCTGCCGCCTGCACGGCGGCGGGCGTGCCGACGGCCGTTTACTACCCCCTTCCGCTGTCGCGTCAAACCGGCTATCGGCACTTTCCGACCGCGCCCGGGGGCACGCCGATCAGCGACCATCTGGCACAAACCGTCCTCAGCCTGCCGATGCACCCCTATCTCGACGAAGCGACGCAAGGACGGATCGTCGAGACCGTGCGTGGTACGACATGATGATCTCGCGGGCCATCACATTCGACATCGATTGGGCGCCGGACTGGGCGATAGAGGACTGCGCCCGCCTTTGCGCCGATGCCGGAGTTCCGGCGACCTTCTTTGCGACTCACCCGTCGGCCGCCATTGATGCGCTGGCTGGCTATGGCACTTTCGAGATCGGCATCCATCCGAACTTCGCCTCCGGCTCGTCGCAGGGAAACTCGCCATATGACGTTATGGATTACTGCCTGAAACTGGTTCCAGGCGCGCGCGGGCCATGCGCACGCATAGCTTCATCCAATCGACCCCTTTGCTATGCAGTGTCATGGATCATCTTCCGAACATCATGGTCGACGTGTCGCTCTTTCTGCCTCTGCATCCGAGGCTGCGGCCAACGCTTTGGCATCACATAAAGTCGGACCGCGCGATCGTCCGTCTACCGTATTTCTGGGAGGACGATGTGGCGGCCTGCTGGCCTGATTGGTGCTGGAGCCGTATACCCGAGGCAGGCGACGGGCTGGCCATCTATGATTTCCATCCGATTTTCGTCGCGCTTAACGTCGCGTCGCGCAGTGTCTATGAGACTCTCAAGCAGCGGCTGGGCACGACGCCGATGTAGCACGCTAAGCGCACGGACCTTGCCAACCTGCTCAATGAAGGCGAGGGGGCACGCACCTTTTTATCTCGTCTCTTGCGTAGTGCCGGCCCAGCATTCGGTACGGTCAGTGCCGTCGCGGCGGCCAACCCGGTTGTGCCATGCGCGTAGCCGTCCTCGGCCGTACCCGTCTTCTGCTGGATACGGCACGCGCCTTGCTGAATGAGCGCCATCGGCTGTGTCTCATCGGGACATGCCGTGCCGATCCCTCTTACGATGTGCGGGAGGATGATTTCCATGCTCTGGCCAAAGAGCATGGCGCAGACTTTTTCAACGACAGCCGGATCAACCGGCCCGAGATCGTCAGCCGTCTGGAAAAAGCCAAGGCCGATGTCACAGTATCGATCAACTGGCTGACGCTGATCGGTCCGGCCCCGATAGCCGCATTTCCATATGGCATCCTGAATGCGCATGCCGGCGATTTGCCGCGCTACCGCGGCAATGCCTGTCCAAATTGGGCGATCCTGAACGGAGAGCCGTATGTCGGCGTGTGCATTCATGCGATGGAAGCGAACAGTCTGGACAGCGGGCCAGTGTTCCTGCGGCGTCGATTTCCGTTGAGCACATCGACCTATATTGGTGACATCTCTGCGTGGCTGGCTGATACGGTGCCAGCGATGTTCGTCGAGGTGCTGGGACAACTGGCGCGAGGTACGGCACATCCCGAGCCGCAGCCGCGGGACCCCGCGCTGACGTTGCACTGTTATCCGCGGCGGCCGGCCGACAGCCGTATTGACTGGGGTACCCCGGCATCTCGGATATCGGCCTTAGTGCGGGCTTCGTCACGGCCCTTCGACGGTGCCTACACCACGCTGGAAGGTAATGCCAAGGTGACTGTCTGGCGTGCCAGAATCGAGGAACATCCGGGGCCGTTCCTGGCAGTGCCCGGGCAGGTTCTTTACGGGAGTGACGGAGATCCCGTTATTGCCACGGGTGAGGGCGTCTTGCAGCTGGAAGATGTCGCGTTGGAGAGGACTTCCTCCGGTACCGAGGCCAAGGCCGCCATTCTGCGTAGCCTGCGTCAGCGGCTGATATAGCCTAGTTGGAGTAAGACAGACAATGGACCTCAGGGGGAAAAAACTTATTCTCATCGGCGGGGCCGGACTCATCGGCTCGCATACGGCTGATCTGCTGACGACGGAGGACGTGGGTGAAATCGTCATCTACGACAACTTCGTGCGCGGCACGCACGGGAATTTGGCCAAAGCGTTGAAGGACCCGCGGGTCAGGGTGTTTGATATCGGCGGCGACATCGGCCAGACGGACATCCTAGAAAAAGCGCTTGCCGGCGCCGATGGTGTGTTTCATTTTGCCGCGCTGTGGCTGTTGCAATGTCACGATTTCCCGCGATCGGCTTTCGATGTGAACGTGCGCGGGACCTTCAACGTCATGGAAGCGTGCGTGAAGGCGGGGGTAAAACGGCTGGTCTATTCCTCTTCGGCCTCCGTGTATGGTGACGCGGTGACCGAACCCATGACCGAGGAGCATCCTTTCAACAACAAGAATTTCTATGGCGCGACCAAGATTGCGGGCGAGGCCATGTTGCGCGCCTTTCATTACCGCTACGGCCTGCCCTATGTCGGTCTGCGGTACATGAACGTGTACGGTCCGCGCCAGGATTATCACGGCGCCTATATCGCCGTGATCATGAAGATGCTCGATGCCATCGACCGCGGCGAGGGGCCGACCATTCTCGGCGACGGGTCGGAGGCGTTTGATTTCGTGGCCGTGGAAGATTGCGGCCGGGCCAATGTTTGTGCCATGAAGGCCGAAACGGTGGATCGGTTCTATAACGTCGGCACCGGCACGCGCACCTCCCTCAAGGAATTGGGCGGGATGATTCTTGATCTGACCAGATGCAAGGCGTCCCTTGCATACGCGCCACGCAGCCAGGCGACCTTGGTGCGCAACAGAATCGGGTGTCCCAAGCGGGCGAAACGCGAAATCGGTTTTGAAGCCCATGTCGGTCTGCACGATGGATTGCGCGCTCTCATCGACTGGCGAGCCACCCATATCGCAGAAGTGACTGTACGCCGTGCGCAGGCAAAGGCAGAATAGAAAGCGCCACAAGGCGCCAGACGATGCGCGATAGTCGCGAGCCTATTGAAAGATTCCTCCTCATGACAACGTCCCAATCCGTCATCCCGATCGCCCTTCCCGCCACAGGGGAGGAGGAATGGCACGCGGTACGGGAACCGATTCTGCGGGGCTGGCTGACCCAGGGTCCAAAAGTAGCCGCGTTTGAACAGGCCTTCGCCACGCGGCACCAGGTTTCCCATGCGCTGGCAACCACGTCCTGCACGACGGCGCTTCACTTGGCCCTCGTGGCACTGGGAATCGGTCCGGGAGACGAAGTGATCGTGCCGGCCTTCACGTGGGTCGCAACCGCCAATGTGGTTCTTTATTGTGGCGCAACGCCGGTATTCGCCGATGTCGATCCTGTCACGTTCACCATCGACGTGGCCGATGCCCTAGCGCGCGTCACCGCACGAACCCGGGCCGTGATCCCGGTGCACCTTTTCGGGGCCTGTGCCGATGTGGAGGCCCTGCGTGCCGGACTGCCGAAGGACGTGATCCTCATCGAAGACGCCGCGTGCGCCGCCGGCGCGTCCTACAAAGGGCATCCGGCGGGGGGGCTTGGCGATATGGCGGCGTTCAGCTTCCATCCCCGCAAGTCCATCACCACCGGCGAAGGCGGCATGCTGACGACAAACCGCGCCGATGCGGCTGAAACCGCCAACAGGCTGCGCAACCACGGTGCTTCCTTAAGCGAAGAGCAGCGCCACCTGGGCGCAAAACCCTATCTGCTGCCGGACTTCAACCTGCTTGGTTTCAATTACCGCATGACGGACGTGCAGGCGGCCATCGGTCTTGTGCAGCTTGCCAAACTTGATCGTTTTATCACTGAACGCGCGCATTGGGCCGCATGGTACGGCGAGCGTCTTGCCTGTCTTCCATGGCTGCGCCTGCCTGCGGTTCTGGAAGGCCATGCCTGGCAGGCTTACGTGACGTCCGTGGACCCAAAGAGTGCCCCCCTGCCGCGTGATGTTCTCATGGATCGGTTGCAACAGCAGGGAATCGCGACACGGCCCGGGACACACGCGGTGCATAAGCTGGGTTATTACCGGACGCGTTTCGGGTTGAAGCCCGAGGACTTCCCAAACGCCCACGCCTGTGATGTCAACACCATGGCCCTTCCACTCCATAACCGCATGAGCGCGGAGGATTATGAACGGGTTGTTTCATCTTTGTGCGCCTTCTGATGGAAACTCCATAACAAACAACACACTATAGGGGATGGAAAGGGATGGCATACCCCCCGCGTTTCCTACTTTGCGGCGGCACACTCGTCACACAGGGACGCAAGGCGCGCCGGGGGCAGAGACGGCATCACCACGTGTTGTGGAACGCCGCAGCGCATCAAAGCCTCGGCGATGCGCGGGTCGGCGCAGAGCACGCGCGTCGCGAAGGTCCGTGCCATGCCGGCCAACCACGGCCTTTGATGCGCCACCTCCAGGATCAGGGTGCTTGCCCCGCCCACGGCGCAGGCCATGACGCACCCGAGCCGGGCCGCCGAGGCGCGCACCAGCACAACATCAGGCCGAAGGGACCGGCAATGGCGCACGACACCATCGTCAGCGTGAATCTCGATGGGCCACAAGCCGGTCTCATCAAAAGCGGCCCGGCTCCGCCGGGGTGAGCGCGACACCGGCGGTAATGATCATCACCTTGTGAGGAGGGCAGGAAGGACACGCCAGGATCTCGGCCAGACACCACGACCCGAACGGTTCCACCGAAGCAATGAGGCCATCGTGCCTTAATACGCTCTCCCCTTCCGGCCAATGGCGGGCGTCCCAGGCCACCAGATCCATCCGGTATCGCGCCAGCGTCTCAGGCAGCGGACGGGTCACGACGGGAAAAATGGGATCAAGACGGTCGAAGCCGTACCCGTGACCTCCCCACAGCACGCCATGACAGGTGTTTGCCGCCACCGCATCGGCCATCGTAAGGGGAAAGACGCTGACCATCCATCAGTTTAGAATGGCCTTCCAGAGGCGGGGGAGCGGCAGGCACGCCTGGATGATTTTGACGATGCGTTGGATGCCGCGCGTGAACC
>WOUV01000068.1 GCA_009773045.1 Rhodospirillaceae bacterium
TGAAAAAGAACGCCAGAAACTCCGGCAAATAACGCTCGATGGCTTCCTTCCATGGACTGTCGTAATCGTCGCGGGACAAAGACATCGTATGGACCTTGTGTTGCTCATGCGATCATCATATCGTACCTGCCGATGCCCCGTCCAGGAATCCCGATGGCGGCGATGGGGTTCGTATCCAAAGGCGTTGGACGGTCTCACGGCGATCTTGGAAACGGTCGGGGGGCTGTGCTACATACCTGCTGCCTGGGCCGCGCGAACCCGCGGCGGGACAGGGTTTGGTATTGCTGAACGCACAGGACATGCAAAGGGGGACTGCAAAAATGGCACGACGTCCACTGATCGCCGGCAACTGGAAAATGAACGGTCTTCTGGCCGATGGTTTGGCCGCAAACCTGACCGGTTTGATGAAAGGCAAGCCGGATTGGCCATTTGAAATGGCGGTTTGCCCCCCCTTCACTCTGCTTCAGCACGTGGGCAAGGCCATCGGCGACAGCGCGATCGCCCTGGGGGCGCAGAATTGCCACACCAAGGAAAGCGGCGCCCATACCGGTGACATTTCACCGGTGATGTTGAAAGAGCTGGGATGCACCTATGTCATTCTGGGGCATTCCGAGCGCCGCACCGACCACGGCGAAAAGGATTCTCTGGTCAAGGCCAAGGCGATGGCTGCCCACAAGGCCGGCTTGAAAACCATCGTCTGCATCGGCGAGACCGAGGCCGAGCGCGATGCCGGCAAAACCCTGACCGTCAATCAGACCCAGATCAAGGGATCGGTGCCGGAAGGGTCCAGCGCCGCCACACTTGTGATCGCTTACGAGCCGGTATGGGCCATCGGCACCGGTCGCACGCCGACCAACCCGGAAATCCAGGAGGTGCATGCCTTCATCCGCAAGGAACTGGCCGCCGTGATCGGTTCCGAGGCCGCGGGCGTGCGCATTCTTTACGGCGGTTCGATGAAGCCTGGCAACGCCCGGGAGATTATGGCGCTTGCGGATGTGGACGGGGGGCTGATCGGTGGGGCCAGCCTGAAGGCGGAGGATTTTTGGGCCATTGCGCAAAGTTGCCCTTAAGACCCCTGGCATCGTGCAGGGAAGGGGACCAACTCTCCGCTGAAGGGACCGTGACAGGAGTATGACGGGTGCCATGATCAAGGTTCTGCTTGCCATTCATTTGTTGATTGCCCTTGCCATGGTGGGCGTGGTGTTGTTGCAGCGTTCCGAGGGCGGCGCCTTGGGAATCGGTGGTGGCGGGTCCGGCTTCATGACCGGACGTCAGGCCGGCAATCTTTTGACCCGGATCACGGCCTTTCTGGCGGTGGTCTTCATGACCACGAGCATGGCCCTGGCCGTTCTGGGGGGCAGTGGCGCGCCCCGCCGCTCGATTCTGGAACAGGGGACTCCCGGGGAAGGAACCAACGCCTCCCCGTCGGTGGATGCGGTACAGGTTCCTGTTCCGCCCCCGCCCCAGGAGGCGCCGGCAACCGCTCCCGCACCGCCGGCAGCGACGGAACAGTGAGAACGCCATGGGAGACGAGTCACCCCACGAAACGGCCCTGTGCGGTGGGATTGGCCCTGCGCCCGTCTGTTTCGGGTATCTGGTCGTCGGATTCCGATGACCCGGTTCATTTTCATTACGGGAGGCGTGGTTTCCTCGCTGGGGAAAGGTCTGGCCGCGGCGGCGCTGGGCGCTTTGTTGCAGGCGCGCGGCTACCGGGTGCGGCTGCGCAAGCTTGATCCTTATCTCAACGTCGATCCCGGCACCATGAGTCCGCTCCAGCATGGCGAGGTCTATGTCACCGACGATGGCGCCGAAACCGATCTCGATCTTGGGCATTACGAACGTTTTACCGGCGTTGCCTCGCGCCGCAGCGACAACGTCACGACGGGGCGCATTTATTCAACCGTCATCGGGCGGGAGCGGCGGGGGGATTATCTGGGGGCCACGGTCCAGGTCATTCCCCACGTGACCGATACCATCAAGGCCTTCATCGCCGCCGATCTGACGGAGGAGGATTTTCTGTTGTGCGAGATCGGCGGGACGGTCGGCGACATCGAAAGCCTGCCGTTCCTTGAAGCCATCCG
Organism: Rhodospirillaceae bacterium; assembly: GCA_009773045.1. GTDB lineage: Bacteria > Pseudomonadota > Alphaproteobacteria > Rhodospirillales > Rhodospirillaceae > WOUV01. The sequence goes on from WOUV01000068.1 coordinate 2,082, forward strand.
CCAAATGGGCAACGAACTGGGGCCAACCCGTTCGATGTTCCTGCATCTGACCCTTTTGCCGTATATCCCCAGCGCCGGCGAGTTGAAGACCAAGCCCACCCAGCATTCCGTCAAGGAACTGCTTTCGGTCGGCATCCAGCCCAATCTTCTGTTGTGCCGCAGCGACCGTCCCATTCCGTCGTCGGAGCGGCGCAAGATCGCCCTGTTCTGCAATGTGCGGGAGGAGGCGGTCATTCCGGCCCTGGACGTGGAGACCATCTATCGCGTGCCGCTGTCCTATCATGCGGAAGGGCTGGATGTTCAGGTGTGCCGATATTTCGGCCTTGCCAGCGACTTTGAGCCGGATTTGTCCGTCTGGCGCAACGTCACCGACCGGGTGCTCCAACCAGAGGGCGAGGTGATCGTCGCCGTTGTCGGCAAGTATATGAAATTGCGCGATTCCTATAAATCCCTCGCCGAGGCCCTGACTCACGGTGGCATCGCCAATAGCGTGCGCGTTCGCCTGGAATGGATCGATGCGGAGCTGTTTGAACGGGAAGAGGCTGGCCGACACCTCAGCCACGTGCATGGCATTCTGGTGCCCGGCGGTTTCGGTGAACGGGGCGCCGAGGGCAAGATCAAGGCCATTCGTTTCGCCCGCGAACAGCGGGTGCCGTACTTTGGCATTTGTTTTGGCATGCAAATGGCGGTCATCGAGGCCGCTCGCCATCTGGCGGGTCTGGAAAACGCCGCCTCCAGCGAATTCGGGCCAACCGCGGAACCGGTCGTTGGCCTGATGACCGAATGGTACAAGGGCGAAGGGGTCGAGCGTCGCGCCAACGATTCCGATCTTGGCGGCACCATGCGGGTGGGCGCCTATCCCTGTTGCCTGACACCGGGCAGCCGGGTCCGCGCTATTTATGGCATCGAGCACATCAGCGAACGCCATCGTCATCGCTATGAGGTCAACATCACGTATTGCGAGTCGTTGCAGGCGGCGGGTGTGGTGTTCTCCGGTCTGTCGCCCGATGGCGTGTTGCCCGAGATCATCGAGCTGCCCCATCATCCCTGGTTCATCGGCGTTCAATTTCACCCGGAATTGAAATCCAAACCCTTCGAACCCCACCCCTTGTTCGTTTCCTTCATCCGGGCGGCCCTGGAACAAAGCCGGCTGGTATGATGGAGGCATCGGGGGGGTGTGGAGGAGGGCACATCTTCCCCCACTCAATCTTGTGATATGCTACAGTGGCGGGCAGAGGGGAGCCGCGATCATGCGAGGAGTGAGGATACTTATCGCCGCCGCCGCCATCGGTTGGGCGGGAGCGGGGGAGGGGGGGACGTGCCCGACCGATGAATCGCGTCACGGCGCCTGCACGGGCGAGACGTGGGCGTTATTCGCGCGCGGCGCAACAGGCCGCCGAGGCACAAAGGAAGGGGCTGGAGTGGCCCGCGGCGGAGGAACACCGCGTGGCGCTGGTGATCGGTAACAACGACTATCGTCACATCGGCAGGCTGGACAACGCGGTGGCCGATGCGCGGGCCTTCAAGCGTGAGATGGAGGGACGGGGGTTTCAGGTCGTCCATCGCGAGAATGCCGATCGCAGCGCCATGAACGCGGCGGTCCGCGAGTTTGTCGGCAGGCTCTCCAGCGATGCCGTGGGAGTGGTCTATTATTCCGGCCATGGCGTGCAGATCGGCGGCGCCAACTATCTGCTCCCCACCGATCTTAAGGTCGAAAAGGAGGGGCAGGTTATCGACGATGCCGTCGAACTGGGCCGCCTGCTCGAGATGGTGAGCCAGACCCAGGCCAGGTTCACGCTGGCGATCGTCGATGCCTGCCGCGACAATCTGTTCCGGGGATCGGGCCGGGCCATCGGCGGCAAGGGGCTGGCCTCGCCGGTCTCCAATGCCAACGGCATCATGGTGGTATACTCGGCCGGGGCCAACCAGCAGGCGCTGGACCGGCTGGACGATAGCGACCGCGACCCGAACGGGCTGTTCATGCGGGAATTTCTGAAGGCGATGAGCCTGCCGGGGCGCACGGTTCAGGATGTGGTCAACGCGGTCAAGATGTCGGTGATCGAGAAGGCGAAGGCGGTCGGCCACGTTCAGACGCCGGCGATTTATGACCAGTCGGTGGGGACGTTCCTGTTCACGCCGGACCCGGTGGCCACTCTCCCGCCATCGGCACCGCCGGTGGTGCCGGATATCTCAGGGCCGCCGTTATCGGGCGAGTTCTCATTGGAGGATCTTGCGGCGCAGGACGCGCGGGTGAAGGGGAAGTGGGACCAGTGGCAGAAGGGGATGCAAGGGGCGTTCGACAAGACGGCGGCGTTCTCTGGATCGGCGGAGGTGAAGCGCGCGGCGTGGGAGCGGTTCCTGTCAACCTATAGCGCGGACAATCCGTATTCGGGGGACGACGAGGCGTTGCGGGCGCAGGCGGAGACTCGCAAGGCATCGAGCCAGCAGGAGGCGCGGCTCATTCTCGCCCCGTCGTTGCCGAAGGCGGGCGCGAGCCAAAGGCCACGATACCGAAGCCGCCGCCCGCCGCCTCGTTCGAAGACGGAGAGGCCTACCATGAGCGGGAGGATTACGCCGCGGCGTTCGCCATCTTCCGTCCCCTGGCGGAGCAGGGGCATGTATGGGTGCAGTACAACCTTGGATTGATGTACGACAGGGGCCTGGGCGTGGAGAAGGACGAGGCCGAGGCGGTAAAGTGGTACCGCAAGGCCGCCGAACAGGGGCATGTTGTGGCGGCGAATCGTCTGAAGGAAATGGAGATGAGATAGAGGAATGAGGGTCCGTGAAGGGCGGGGCGGGCGGGAAAGGGGACGAGAGCGGGAAAAGCTTGAGGGCGACCTCTTGACCCCGAAGGGGTACGGCGATTCTCCTGCCCCCCCCCCCCCCCCCCCCCCCCCCCACACCCCCCCCACCCCCCCCCCCCCCTTTTCCCGGCACCTCCGTTACCATGCTGGGCGAAGGCATCCCACGCTTCCTCCCCAAGCGCGTTCTTGATTATTGGCCAAGTCATGGGCCGTCACCCACATTCATAAAAAATGTCTAGCGTATTCAATGAGTGAGCGAGGGTCAAGGGAGGGGGGCATTCCCCCCACACTTTGGTTTTTCCGTGAAAGGGCTTTTCATGACGATCCTGCCCCATGATCTGATTGTCATCGGCTCCGGCCCGGGGGGCTATGTGGCGGCCATTCGGGCGGCCCAGCTTGGTTTGAAGGCCGCTGTCGTTGAGCGGGAACACGTTGGCGGTATTTGTCTCAACTGGGGGTGCATCCCGACCAAGGCGCTGTTGCGCTCGGCCGATGTTTACCGCTTGATGCGACACGCTGCCGATTACGGCCTGTCGCTTGAGGTTGCCGGGTTTGATCTGAAACGAATCGTGGCCCGTTCGCGCGCCGTGGCCGATCAGCTTGCGGGGGGAGTGCGGCATCTTTTGCGCAAGAACGCGGTGACGCTGGTGGAAGGCGCGGGGCGGCTTTTGGGCCGGGGACGGGTGGGCGTGACCCAGAACGGGCGGGCGGTGGCGGAGTTGTCCGCACCGCGCATCATCCTTGCCACCGGCGCCCGCGCCCGTTCCCTGCCGGGGGTGGAGGTGGACGGACATCTGGTGTGGACATCGCGTGAAGCCCTCCAGCCCGAACGGGTGCCGCGGTCGTTGCTGGTGATCGGCTCCGGTGCGATCGGTATGGAATTTGCCAGCTTCTTCAACGCTTTCGGTGCCCAGGTGACAGTCGTTGAGATGCTGGGGCGCATTCTGCCGGGAGAGGATGAAGAAATTTCGATCCTTGCCCGCAAGGCGTTCGAACGCCAGGGCATGGTGTTTCATACCGGCGCCATGGTGGAAAAACTGGAGCGCCACCCCGATTCGGTCACGGCCACCCTGCGGCAGGGCGATCAAACCATCTCCCTCACGACGGACCGGGTGATCGTGGCCGTGGGCATCGTTGGCAATGTGGAAAATCTTGGCCTCGAGGAAACGCGCGCGCAGGTCGAGAGAACTCACGTGGTGGTGGACGAATGGTCGGAGACGGGTGAACCTGGCCTTTACGCCATCGGCGATGTGGCCGGCCCCCCGTGGCTTGCCCATAAGGCCAGCCACGAAGGCGTTGCGTGCGTGGAACGCATCGCCGGGGTGCCGGGGGTTCATCCCCTGGACCGCGCGCGCATTCCGGGGTGCATCTATGGTCACCCGCAGGTGGCAAGCCTGGGTTTGAGTGAAGCGGCGGCGCAGGAGAAGGGATTAAACGTCACGGTCGGGCGCTTTCCCTTCATTGGCAACGGCAAGGCCCATGCCTGGGGTGAACCGGAAGGATTGATCAAAACGGTGTTCGATACCCAAAGCGGCGCCTTGCTGGGCGCCCATATGGTGGGGGCGGAGGTGACCGAACTGATTCATGGTTTTGCCATCGCCCGCACCCTGGAAACCACCGAAACCGAACTGATGCAAACCACTTTCCCCCATCCCACCCTTTCGGAAATGCTGCACGAATCGGTTCTCGCCGCTTTCGGGCGGGCGGTGCATCTATGAATACAAGGGAACGGAATCGAGGGGGGTGTGGGGGGAGACACGGCCTCCCCCACGCCCCCTCGATTCTGTTCCTTTTTTAGTGCGAGGCCGATCATGCTGGTGGACAGTCATTGCCATTTGGATTTCCCCGACTACGCGGAGGATCTGGAATCTGTGATCGAACGGGCACGGCAGGCCGGAGTCGGCCGCATGCTCACCATCTCGACCCATGTCAGCCGGTTCGAACGAGTGCTGGCGGTGGCCGAACGGTATGAAGAGGTCTACTGCACGGTGGGCATCCATCCCCACGAGGCCGGACGGGAAGCACCCGTCACCCCGGAAGATCTGGTGGCCCTGGCCCGCCATCCCAAGGTGGTGGGTTTTGGCGAGACCGGCCTTGACTATTTCTATGAACACAGCCCGCGCGATTCTCAGCAGCGCAGTTTCCGCGTCCACATCGCTGCCGCCCGGCAGGCAGCCCTGCCGGTGATCATCCACAGCCGCGAGGCCGACGAGGATACCGCGGCGATTCTGCGGGAAGAAATGGCCAAGGGGTCTTTCCGCGGTCTGTTGCACTGCTTTAGCTCCGGTCCGGCACTCGCCGTCCTGGCGATCAAACTTGGTTTGTTCGTATCGATTTCGGGCATCATCACCTTCCGCAAGGCAGAGGCACTGAGCGCGATCGTGTGCGATCTTCCCCTTGATCGTCTTCTGGTCGAAACCGATGCGCCCTTTCTGGCGCCGGTGCCCCAGCGTGGTTGGCGCAATGAACCGGCCTTCGTCGTGCACACGGCGGCCAAGGTGGCCGCGATAAAGGGAGTCCCGGGGGCCGAGTTCTCCCGCGTCACCACCGATAATTTCTTCAACCTGTTTACAAAAATAAAGTGCGACTCCATTGAAAAAACTTGAGAAAACCGCAATCTTAAGAAAAGAGGTGAGGAAAGCCGGATGCAGGTGACTATTTTGGGGTGCGGTGGTGCCGGTGGTGTGCCGACGATCAGTCGGGGGTGGGGGGCCTGTGACCCGGCCGATCCCCGCAACCGCCGCCGCCGCCCGGCCATCCTGGTCCAAAGCCGGGAGGCGACGATTCTGGTGGACACCCCCCCAGATCTCCGCGATCAATTGTTGGAAGCCGGCGTCCGTCATCTCGACGCGGTGCTCTACACCCATGAACACGCCGACCATGTGCATGGGTTGGATGATCTGCGCGAAATCAACCGGGCCATGCAAACGTCGGTGCCGGTTTACGCCGCCCCGGAAACCTTGCGGCAGATTACCCGGCGTTTCAGCTATGCCTTTAGCGGCGAGGAGGCCCTTGGGCCGATCCTGTATCGGCCAGCCCTGACGGCGCACCCCATTACCGGCCCGTTTCGCATCCGGGATGTGACGGTTGAACCCTTTGAACAGGACCATGGCTTTTCGACCACTCTTGGTTTCCGGTTCGGGGGGGTTGCCTATTCGACCGATGTCGTGGCCTTGCCGGAGGCGGCCTTTGCTACCCTGGAGGGGCTTGACGTCTGGATCGTCGGTTGCCTCACCGAACACGAACATAAAACCCATGCCTCCCTGGGAAAGGTCTTGCGGTGGATGGAACGGGTTCGTCCGCGGCGGAGCGTTCTGACCCATATGGGGCCAGGTCTTGACTATGCGACGCTGAAGGCCCGTTTGCCGCCGGGGGCCGAACCTGCTTTTGATGGCATGGTGATCACGATTTAAAGATTCCGCCCCACTGGAGAAAGGATAAGAAATTGAGGTGGTTGTGGGGGGAGGCTAAGCCTCCCCCGCGCGCCCTCGATTCCTTATTCCTTATCTCCAGCGGGGGCGGTTCCCTCATCCTGATCGCAAGGTTTTCACCACGACGTCACGGGCAAACAGGTACAACAACGTCCGCAAGGCTTCCCCCCGCGGGGTGGCAAGGTCAGGGTCCCGGGCGAGAATCAAACTGGCATCGTCGTGGGCCATGGCAAAAAGTTTCCCATGGGCGGCAAGATCGGCCAAACGGAAATCGGGCAGGCCGCTTTGCCGGGTGCCCAGCAGCTCCCCCGCCCCGCGCAGGCGCAAGTCCTCCTCGGCGATGCGAAAGCCATCATCCGTTTCGCGCATGATAGCAAGGCGGGCGCGGGCCGTCTCGCCCAAGGGGGGCGCATACAGCATGAGACACGTCGAGCGCTCCGTCCCGCGACCCACACGGCCCCGCAATTGATGCAATTGCGCAAGGCCGAATCGCTCGGCATGCTCGATCACCATGACGGTGGCCGCCGGCACGTCCACCCCCACCTCGATGACCGTGGTTGCGACCAGCAGAGTCACGGCTCCGGCGATGAAGGCGGCCATCACGGCATCGCGCTCCGATCCCTTCATGCGCCCATGCACAAGCCCGACCCCTTCCCCCAGGGCCGCCCGCAACGCGGCATGGCGGGCTTCGGCCGCGGCAAGATCGGTCGTTTCCGATTCGGCCACCAGCGGACACACCCAATAGACCCGCGCCCCCCCGATCCTGGCCCGCCCCACCGCCGCGACCACATCGGCCAGCGCCGACACGGGCTTGACCACGGTTTCGATACGCTGGCGCCCCGGGGGTTTTTCATCAAGGCGCGAGATATCCATATCGCCGTAAAGGGCAAGGGTAAAGGTGCGGGGGATGGGGGTTGCCGTCATCACCAGCATATCGACGGCGTTTCCCTTGCCGGCCAGCGCCAAGCGCTGATGGACGCCGAAACGGTGCTGCTCATCGATCACCACCAGGGCCAGATCGCGAAAAGCCACCGCCTCCTGGAGCAGGGCATGGGTGCCGATCACGAGCGCAAGGGACCCTTCCGCCAGGGCGGCAAGGACGGCCTTGCGCGCCTTGCCCGTGTCACGACCGGTCAGCAGGGCAATGGACACCCCGGCCGCCTCGGCCAGCGGGGCCAGAGTGGCGTGGTGCTGGCGGGCGAGGATCTCGGTCGGCGCCATCAGGGCGGCCTGGGCGCCGGTTTCAAGGGCGTTCAGAAAGGCCATCAGGGCGACAACCGTCTTGCCGCTGCCGACATCGCCTTGCAACAACCGCATCATCGGCGCCGTCTCCGCCATGTCGGCAAGGATTTCCTGTACGCACCGGGTTTGGGCGCCGGTCAAGGCAAAGGGCAACGCCGCCAGAACTCGTCGTTGGAGGGAGCCGTCCCCGCATACGGAACGCCCGGAGCGCCTTCGCGCGGCCTGCCGCACCAGGGCGAGCGCCAGTTGATTGGCCAGAATCTCGTCATAGGCCAAACGTTCCCGTGCCGGGTGCCCGGGCGCAAGATCATCCTCCGCCGCCGGCGTGTGGGCACTCCGCAGAGCCTCGCGCCAGGAGGGCCAGCCGTGACGTCTCAGGAGTTCGGAATCATGCCATTCGGGCAAATCCGGCGCCTGGTCAAGGGCCATCCGCACGAACCGCCCAACCATTTTGGCCGTAAGACCGGCGGTCAAGGGACAAACCGGCTCCACCATCGCAACCGATATCGTCTCTGCGGGGGGGGCGATGTAGTCGGGATGGGCGATCTGGATTTCGTTGTTGAAATGCTCCACCCGGCCCGAAACGACTCGCACCGCCCCGATCGGCAAAAGCCTTTGCAGGTACTCGACCTTGGCATGAAAAAAGACAAGATGCAAGAATCCGGTTTCATCCCGGCACCGGATTTTATAGGGATACCGCGAGGATGTCGGCGGCAGATGAGCATCGACCGTCACCGTTACGGTCGCTATCCGTCCGGCGGGTGCCTCGGCGATCTTTGGGGTGAAGCGGCGGTCGATGATCGTCGTCGGCAGGTGCCACAGCAAATCGACGACCTGGGGTCCGGCCAGCCGTTCCAAAAGACCGGCGAGGCGGGGGCCGGCGCCGGAAAGGCTTGTCAGGGGCACAAACAGGGGATAAAGGCTTTCCGGACGCATGAGAGGGCAGGGGGCTGACAAAGGGGCTGGCGATGCCTTACTATTCCCACTATCCCTATTATGCGGACGCCGGGGAAACAAGATGATACTGTCTGGAAAAGGTTTTGCGTGAATGGCCATTCCTGACTACCAATCCTTGATGCTTCCAGTTCTGGAAATCGCTTGCACGGGCGAAAGTTCCGTGCCAGAGACCGAGGCTGCGATCACCACACGCTTCGGCCTTACCCCGGAGGAAAGCGAACAGAGGCTCCCGAGCGGGAAGCAGCGCGTTCTCCCCAACCGCATCCACTGGGCGAAATTCTATTTGACGAAGGCCGGTTTTCTGGAAACTCCCCGGCGCGGGCGTTTCGCGATCACGGATTCCGGAAGGCATCTGCTTGCCCATCCACCGGAAACATTTTTGGTTTAGCTCCAGGAATGGCGAGGAGGCCGATGGTGCCGTACCGGTTTTGCCCGTGGAATCAGATCGAGCGACACCGGAAGAAACCGTGGAAGCCGCTTATAAGGCCATGCAGGCTGCCTTGCGCAGTACCATTCTGGGGTACATTCTTCAGAAGAGTCCTGGCTTATTCGAGCGTCTGATAGTTGAACTTCTTGTTGCCATGGGATATGGCGGTTCCCAGCAGAATGCGGCCGAACAACTGGGGAGAACGGGTGATGGCGGGGTTGACGGAGTGATCAACTAAAACGTGCTGGGGCCTGACCGTGTCTATGTTCAGGCCAAACGTTATGCCCCCGACAACACCGTCGGCCGCCCGGCGGTCCAGGCCTTTACCGGCAGTCTTGTGGGCTTCGGGGCCACGAAAGGGGTGCTCGTCACGACGTCGGCTTTCTCCCGTGACGCGATTGAATTCGCGTCCCGCATTCCGCAGCGGGTCATTCTGATCGACGGAAAACGTCTGGCGGAATTGATGATCGAACATGGCGTTGGCGTACGCACAAGCCGCGTCGTGGAATTCAAGCGCCTCGATGAGAATTTCTTCTCGGAAGAGTGACCGGCACGCACTCGTGATCTCGAACGGTAGATTAAGGGCGCGTGTGGCGAATGTCTGGTGGTCAAAACGGATCTGAAGGAGGTTCCATGGGCGAAACCGAGGAAGACCTGCGCCGGCGTTTGTATTATCAAGCCGCCCACCGCGGCATGAAGGAATCCGATCTGTTGCTTGGAACCTTCGCGAAGGTCCATCTGCCCCGGTTCGATGCGACCCAACTGGCCGAGTTCGACAGGCTGTTGCAGTTGCAAGATCGCGACATTCTTTACTGGCGTTTGGGACAAGAACCGTTGCCGCCCGAACACGATGGCCCGGTCATGCGCCTGTTGCTGGCGTTCACTCTGGTCGCCGGCTTTTCGATTTCGGAAAAAAGATGAACAGCATGCACATTGCGGGGGGACTCCCGCCCGTTCTCACGCTCCCGCACTGTACGTTTCCCCTTTCGAACGACACCGGAACCATCGCCGGCGTGCCAGAAGGATATGAGGCCCTGGTCCTGGCTGAGATCATGCGCAGGACCGGGCGGGAGATTTTGCATGTGGCCACCGATGCGGTGCGTCTTGCCCGGCTGGTGGAGGCCCTTCGGTTCTTCGCCCCCGAGATCCCGCTTCTGGTCTTTCCGGCCTGGGATACCGTGCCCTACGACCGGGTGTCCCCGAACCGGGAAATCTTAAGCCGGCGGGCCGATATCCTGGGCCGACTGGCGGAACGGGAACAGGGAGGCGAGGCGCCGTGTCTGGTGGCAACCACCGTTGATGCACTCCTGCAACGTGTGCCCAAGGCGCACACCTTCCGGGGCTTGCGTTTCCGTGCCAAGGTGGGCGCGTCCCTCAACTCCGACGAACTAGTCCGTTTTCTGGAACGCAATGGCTATCACCGCACCGATCAGGTGATGGAGTCGGGTGAATATGCCCTGCGCGGAGGGATCATCGACATTTTCCCACCCGGAACGTTCGAGCCGTTGCGGTTGGAACTGTTGGGGGATACGTTGGAAACGTTGCGCCGGTTCGATGCGGTGAGCCAGTGCACGACGGAACGATTGACCACCTTCACCGTGCGCCCCACGAGCGAGGTGCTGTTGGACGATGCGGCCATCGCCCGTTTCCGCAGCCGATACCGCGAACTGTTCGGTACGGTTTCGGGCAGCGATCCCTTGTACGAATCGATTTCCGTCGGACGCCGCCATCCGGGGATGGAACACTGGCTGCCGTTGTTCCATGACGGCCTTGACACCCTGCCGGCCTGCCTGCCCCGGGCGCTGATCATCCGTGATCACCAGGTGGAGGAGGCGCGAAAAGCCCATCTCGATCTGGTCTTCGAATATTTCGAGGCTCGCCTGGCCGCGGTCAAAGGCGAGGGCGGCCAGATTTATCACCCCGTGCCGCCGTCGTTCCTGTTCATGGATCCGGAGGAATGGGAGGCCTTGCTGTCGGCGCGGGAGGTCGTTGCGTTCTCGCCCTGGCCCTCCGCCGATCCGGCCCACGATGATGCCGGGGGGCGACACGGACACGACTTTGCCGCGGCCCGCGTCCAGCCGGAACGCAATGTGTTCGAGGTTCTCCGGGACTCCGTGGCCGCCGAACGCAACGCCGGACGCCGGGTGATGGTGACGGCTTTCAGTGCCGGCTCCCGCGATCGCCTAGCCGCCGTCATGCATGAACATGGCATCCCGAACGTCTGTCCGGTGGACGCCTGGGCCGAGGTCGCTTCCCTGCCGGCGGAGGCGGTGGTGGTTACCGTGCTGAGGCTGGAGGCCGGATTCCTGACCCCCACCCTCGCCGTGATCAGTGAACAGGACATCCTTGGCGAGCGCATGGCCCGACCGGCCCGCAAACGCAAGGCCGATCGGTTCATCGCCGACATTTCGGCCCTGGCCGAAGGCGATCTCGTCGTGCACAGGGACCATGGTATCGGCCAGTACGACGGGTTGGTGACGCTTTCGGTCGGCGGCGCGCCCCATGATTGTCTGCGCCTTCTCTATGAGGGGAACGACAAGCTGTTCGTCCCGGTCGAAAATATCGACGTTCTGTCCCGCTATGGTTCGGAAACCGCCGGGGTGCAGCGCGACCGCCTGGGGGGAACGGCCTGGCAGGGGCGCAAGGCAAAACTGAAACAACGGATTCGTGAACTTGCGGGCGAATTGATCCGCATCGCCGCGGAACGGCAGGTTCGGCAGGCCGAAATCCTGGTCCCGCCCGAAGGAATATATGACGAATTCTGCGCCCGTTTTCCCTATGCGGAGACCGACGACCAGCTCAACGCCATCGCCGAGGTGATGGCCGATCTTGCCTCCGGCCGGCCCATGGACCGGCTGGTCTGCGGCGATGTGGGGTTTGGCAAGACCGAGGTGGCCCTGCGGGCCGCCTTTGGTGTGGCCCTGTCCGGGTTGCAGGTGGCCGTGGTGGTGCCGACGACTCTGCTCGCCCGGCAACACCATCAGACCTTCGCGAGTCGTTTCGCCGGCCTGCCGGTGCGGGTGGAGTCGCTTTCGCGTCTTCTCTCCGCCAAACAGGCAACGGCGGTCCGGCAGGGCCTGGCCGATGGCACCATCGATATCATCATCGGCACCCACGCCCTGCTCGCCAAGGGGATCACCTTCAAACGGCTGGGTCTTCTGGTGGTGGACGAGGAACAGCATTTCGGCGTTGCGCACAAGGAACGTCTGAAACAGTTCAAGGCCGATGTTCACGTTCTTACCCTGACCGCCACCCCGATTCCCCGCACCTTGCAGCTGGCGTTGGGGGGCGTGCGGGAAATGAGCCTCATCGCGACCCCCCCCATGGACCGGCTGGCGGTACGGACTTCCGTTCTGCCGTTCGATCCGGTCGTGGTGCGGGAAGCCATCTTGCGCGAACGTTTCCGGGGCGGCCAAACCTTTTATGTGTGTCCCCGCGTGGCCGATATCGAGCCGGTGGCACGCCAGATCCATTCTCTGGTGCCGGAGGTGAAAACGGCCATCGCCCATGGCCGCCTGTCGGCCGGCGCGCTGGAGGCGGTGATGAAGGCCTTTGCCGACAAGGCGTTCGATGTGCTGCTGTGTACCAACATCATCGAATCCGGTCTCGATATGCCCTCGGTCAACACGCTGGTCATCCATCGCGCCGATCTGTTCGGGCTTGCCCAGCTTTATCAGCTCCGGGGGCGGGTCGGGCGCGGCAAGGCGCAATCGTATGCCTATCTGACCGTGCCGCCCGACCGGTCTTTGAGCCAGGCGGCCGAGAAACGGCTGGCGGTCATGCAAACCCTCGATACCTTGGGGGCGGGATTTACCCTGGCAAGCCATGACCTTGATGTCCGGGGGGCCGGCAATCTGCTGGGGGAGGAGCAATCCGGCCACATCCGCGAGGTCGGGATCGAGCTTTATCAGCACATGCTGGAAGAGGCGGTCACGACGGCGCGGTCAGGGAACAAAACCGTGGCAACACAGGATTGGTCCCCGCAGATGACCCTTGGCATACCGGTTCTGATTCCGGAACACTATGTTGCCGATCTGGGACTGCGGCTGGGATTGTACCGACGCATTGCGGAGGTGTCGGAACCGGACGAGATCGATTCCCTTGCCGTTGAATTGATCGACCGTTTCGGGCGTTTGCCAAAGGAGGTCGATAATCTTCTGGCGACGGTGGCGTTGAAGGGATTGTGCCGGCGGGCCAGCGTGAATCGGCTGGAAGCAGGTCCCAAAGGCATCGTGCTGGGCTTCCACGACAACCATTTCCCCGAGCCGGCAGGGCTTGTGGCCTTCATCACGCGCCAGGCCGGCACGGCGCGGCTCCGCCCCGACCACAAGGTGGTGATCGCGCGCCAGTGGGAGGATTCGCAGGCGCGCCTTGCGGGAGTGCGCCAAATCATGGAAACCCTTGCCCTGGTGGCCGAGGGAGGGGGGAAACAGCACAGGACAACAGGATGAAAACCTACATTCAAAACGAAATCACCCGGACCGCACAGGTGCTCACCCGCATGGCCGGTGACGAGACTCTGGCCTTGGCCCTGGCCACGGTGAGCGGGGTTTGCGTGGACGCCTTGAGGAACGGACGGAAGATTCTTTTTGCCGGCAACGGCGGCAGCGCGGCGGATGCGCAACACCTTGCGGCCGAGTTGGCCGGACGGCTGTTGTTCGAGCGTCCGGCCCTTGCGGCCCTGGCCTTGACGGCGGATACCGCGATTCTGACGGCCATTGGCAACGATTATGGCTATGAACGGGTTTTTGCGCGCCAGATCGAGGCCGTGGGCGGCGCCGGTGATATTTTTATCGCCCTATCGACATCGGGCCGTTCCCGCAACCTTGTTTGCGCGTTGGAACGGGCGCGGGAGCGGGGCCTCGTGACCGTTGGTGTGTTGGGGGCCGTTCCGGGACACATGGGGCCTTTGTGCGACCACCGCCTCCATATTCCTGACGGTGAAACGCAGAAAATCCAGGAAGGCCACATCGTGGTTGGCCATATCCTGTGCGCCCTGATCGAACGCGCCCTGTTCGCCCCGGAGCTTTTTGTGAAGGCATGACAAAGAAAATCGAGACGTTTTGTTTTTTGTCATAAAAAAGTGCGATCTTCTGTTGATCTTCGGGGGCGGTTGGCGTAGGAAAGTGCCGCTTGGCATGCAACGCATTCAAGGGGGGCGGTTTTGCCTTTCTGCGTGTGTGATGCAAGGCCTGGGGCGGAAGGCTGGGTTTGGGGTGGAAAGACCATCCAAAGCAAAAAGGTCGCTCTTTCAGGCATTCCGGGCTTGACGTGACGGAACAGCGTGACTAGGATGTTCTTCTCCTGGGGGGAAGCCGGTGGTAAGACCGGGCGCCTTAGACGCGGTTTCACCCGATCAAGCGAGAGAGACAGAGAAAGGCGGACCGTCAAGACGAAGCGGACTGTCAAAGACGGACGGAGGCAGGTTTGACCGTCCATGAAAATTATCGCTGGGAAGCGAGATCTGGCCCGGAGATGAAACGAGTTGACATCTGGCAGGCCAGAAGCAGGGTAGCGCCACGACAAGGGTAAGGTAGCGATTGAATGCCGACCATTAATCAATTGATCCGCAAACCGCGGGTGCAGAAAGTCAAGCGGAACAAGGTTCCCGCCATGGAGGAGTGCCCACAGCGGCGGGGGGTCTGTACACGCGTTTATACGACGACACCCAAAAAGCCGAACTCCGCCTTGCGGAAGGTGGCGCGTGTGCGCCTGACGAATGGTCACGAGGTGACGTCGTATATTCCGGGGGAGGGGCATAACCTGCAGGAGCACTCGGTGGTGCTGATCCGCGGGGGACGCGTCAAGGATTTGCCGGGCGTGCGCTACCATATCATCCGCGGCACCCTTGATACGCAGGGCGTCAAGGACCGCCGCCAGCGGCGTTCGAAATATGGCGCCAAGCGTCCGAAGTAAGAGTCTCGCAAGGCGCTCGAAAGCCGGGCAAGATATTCGAAAACCACGAGAGTGCAGGGTGCGTTCATGTCTCGTCGTCATGCTGCGGTCAAGCGCGAACTCAACCCCGATGCCAGGTATGGGGATCAGGTGGTGGCCAAGTTCATTAATTGTGTCATGTTTGGTGGACACAAGGCCACGGCGGAGTCTATCGTTTACAAAGCCCTGGATCGCATCGAAGGGAAGAGCGGCAATAATTCGCTGAAGCTGTTCCACGATGCGGTGGATAACGTGAAGCCGGCGGTGGAGGTGCGGTCCCGCCGTGTCGGGGGTGCGACCTATCAGGTGCCGGTGGAGGTGCGGTCGGACCGGCGTCAGGCTCTGGCGTTTCGCTGGATCATCGAAAATGCCCGCAAGCGGTCGGAAACAACGATGATCGAACGGTTGTCGGCAGAGCTTCTGGACGCGGCCAACAACCGGGGCGGTTCGGTGAAAAAGCGGGAAGATACGCACCGCATGGCGGAAGCCAACAAGGCTTTTGCCCATTATCGCTGGTAATCGCGGCGGGTAACGAAAACACTGGATACAGATTTATAAAGCGCGCAAGGCAGAATCATGGCACGGCAGACGCCCATTGAGCGGTATCGGAATATTGGCATTATGGCCCACATCGATGCTGGAAAAACGACGACGACCGAGCGCATTCTGTATTACACTGGAAAGTCGTACAAAATCGGTGAGGTTCACGAAGGCACCGCCACGATGGACTGGATGGAGCAGGAGCAGGAGCGGGGAATCACCATCACCTCCGCAGCAACGACCTGTTTTTGGCGGAACTATCGCGTCAACATCATCGATACGCCGGGGCACGTGGATTTTACGATCGAGGTTGAACGCAGCCTGCGGGTGCTGGACGGAGCGGTGGCCGTGTTTGATTCCGTCGCCGGGGTTGAGCCGCAATCCGAAACGGTCTGGCGCCAGGCGGACAAATACGTGGTGCCGCGGATTTGTTTCGTGAACAAGATGGATCGGCTGGGGGCTGATTTTTATCGTTGCGTGCACATGATCAGTGACCGGCTGGGGGCGCAGCCCCTGGTGCTGTCGTTGCCGATTGGTGAGGAGAGCGCGTTCGTCGGCGTCGTTGATCTCGTACGCAATCAGGCCGTCATCTGGAAGGACGAAGCCCTTGGTGCCGAGTTCGAATGTCGCCCGATTCCCGAAGAATTGGTTGGACTGGCGGCAAAATATCGGCATATGCTGGTGGAAACGGCGGTCGAGATGGATGATGCGGCCATGGAGGCCTATCTTGACGGTCGGGAACCCGACGAGGCAACTCTGACCGCCTGCATTCGCAAGGGCACCGTCGCCATGGCTTTCGTGCCGGTGCTCTGCGGATCGGCGTTCAAGAACAAAGGGGTGCAGCCGCTTCTGGATGCTGTGGTGGATTATCTGCCGTCGCCTGTGGATGTTCCGCCAGTGAAAGGCGTGCTGCCCGAAACCGAGACCGAGGTCGTGCGATCCTCTGATGATACCGAGCCGTTTTCGGCCCTCGCCTTCAAGATCATGAACGATCCGTTCGTCGGTTCGCTCACCTTCATCCGCATTTATTCCGGGGTGTTGGAAGGCGGTTCCTATGTGCAGAATACGGTCAAGGGCCGGCGCGAGCGGATCGGGCGCATGCTGCTGATGCATGCCAACAGTCGCGAGGAGATCAAGGAAGGGCGGGCCGGCGATATCGTCGCACTGGTGGGCTTGAAGGATACGACGACGGGGGATACCCTGAGCGAAGCGAGCAAGCCCGTGGTGTTGGAACGCATGGAGTTTCCCGATCCCGTCATCGAGGTGGCGGTGGAGCCGAAAACCAAGGCCGATCAGGAGAAAATGTCGATTGCCCTCAATCGATTGGCCATTGAAGATCCCTCCTTCCGGGTGGCGACGGATATCGAAAGCGGTCAGACGGTCATCAAAGGGATGGGGGAGCTGCACCTTGAAATCATCGTCGATCGGATGAAACGAGAGTTCAAGGTCGAGGCCAATGTGGGGGCGCCCCAGGTGGCGTATCGGGAGACCATCTCTAAAACCTATCGCGTTGATTACACGCACAAGAAGCAGACCGGCGGGGCAGGGCAGTTCGCCCGCGTCGCCATTGAATTCACCCCCGGTGAGGCGGGCAGCGGATATCTGTTCGAAAGCAAGGTCATTGGCGGTACGGTACCGCGGGAATACATTCCGGGAGTTGAAAAGGGTTTGAAGTCGGCCATCGGTACCGGCGTGCTTGCCGGTTTCCCGGTCACTGACATGAAGGCAACCCTGGTCGATGGGGCCTATCACGACGTGGACTCGAGCGCTCTGGCGTTTGAAATCGCGGCACGGGCCGCTTTTCGTGAGGCCATGCCGAAGGCTGGCCCTAGGCTTCTGGAACCGATCATGAAAGTTGAGGTTGTAACTCCGGAAGATTATCTTGGCGATATCATCGGCGATTTGAACAGCCGCCGGGGGCATGTGCGGGATATGGATCAGCGCGGGAATGCCCGGGTCGTCATGGCCATGGTTCCACTCGCCAACATGTTCGGTTATGTCAATACTCTGCGGTCCATGAGTCAGGGGCGGTCCCAGTACAGCATGCACTTCGATCATTACGCGGAAGTACCGGGCAACGTGTCGGAAGAAGTTTGTGCCAAGATGACCGGTTGAAATCCGGAAGTAACGGGGGAATGCGATGGCCAAGGAAAAATTTGAACGCAAGAAACCGCATTGCAACGTGGGCACGATTGGCCATGTTGACCACGGCAAGACCTCGCTGACGGCGGCCATTACG
>WOUV01000069.1 GCA_009773045.1 Rhodospirillaceae bacterium
CGCTTTCGCCTCGTCGAAGAAGCGCACGAAGGCCTCCCCGGTCCATTCCGGCGGCATCCCCAGCAGGTCGAGAAGGTCCCAGACCTCGACGGGGTCCACCTGCATGGGGGTGGCGGTGAGCAGCAACAATGCCCGCGTCCGATGCTTCAAGTCCCGCATCAGCCGGAGCAGGGCGTTGGGTCCGCCCTCGGTGGACGAGCCGGCGCCCTTGCGGCGGGCATGGTGGGCTTCGTCGAGGACGATCAGATCCCATCATGGCGCCGCCGTCTCAAGGAGTTCCGGCTGGCGTTCGCGGCGGCGCATCAGGTGGCTGGAGACGATGACGACGGATTCGTGGTGCCAGAGGAGGTCCGGTCAACGGGCCGCTCCAAACGGCCGCGCAGGGCCGGCGAATCATACCAGGTCAGCCGGTGGCCGTCGTAGATGGGGATACTGAGATTGAACTTCTCGCGCATCTCCACCTGCCACTGAGGTCGCACACTGCGCGGGACCATGATGAGAATACGCTTTGCCCGCCCGGACAACAGCGCCTGACGGATGAGCAACCCGGCCTGGACGGTCTTGCCCAGCCCCACCTCGTCGGCGATCAGCAGTTTCGTCGGCCACGCCCCATACATGCGATTAAAGGCGCGCACCTGATGCGGCCATGGGGAGACGGCGCAGGTCGCCTCGCCGACACGCGCGCCGCCGCCCGGTATGGCGGGGGCATGACGGATGAACCCCCAGACCAGCTTTCGAAGATCGGTGGGAGGCGGTCGCAGAGGCTCCGACGGCTCCGGGGCGGCTACCGGGGTGGGGACTGGGGCGGGCCGCCGCATCGGCCCGCTTTATGCGGGCGGGCGGGGTGTCCGTGGGCAGGAAGCGGAACAGGTCGTCCCGCACGGCGGTCGGAACGTCGATGGTGAGCACATGCACGGCGCGATCGGCCCAGATCCTGGCGAAGTTCTCTTCCTCCTTCCCCAGCCGCTTCGCGTCCTCCCAGGAGGTGAAGACGTTCAGGCTTTCCCAGTTCCGGGTCCAGCCCGCCGCCGTCTCGTTCAGGGAGCCGTTGAAGGCGATGCGATCCCCAACCCTGTCCTCGATGATGCCCGATTTTTCGTGGAAGATGGCGGTCGAAATGACGGGTTTCCGGTCGGCGTCGCAGGGAACGGCGATCTTCACGTCAAGGTGGCCCTGGGCCACCATCCAGGCTAGCAGTTCCAGCGCATCGACCATGCCAGAATGGACCGGGTCGAGGGGCACCGCCGTGACCTTGCGCTCGACCGTTTCACGTAATGTCTCGCCCTTGGCGATCGCCTCGATTTCGGGTTGCTCCAGTGTGCAGCCGACGACCAGGCGCATGTATCCGCCGTTCAGGAGCAGCCCTTCCACGCCCCGAACGGCCAGCGCCAAGGCGGAGGCGGAGGCGGAGAAGAACCCGGTCAGGCGGTCGTAGCGTATCGCGCACCGCAAGGCCGGCACGTAGAGCAAATCGACGAGAGTGCCATCGTCGGGCGTATACTTCACCAGCCAGGGATGATCGGCAAGAAGAGACATTTCAGGCCAGCAGCCATTCGCCGTTCTTCTTGATGGCGTAGGACATGGCATCGGGGGCGAGATCCAACTCTCCTGGCCAGGAAACATGGCCGTCAATGACGCGCAATTGGTTGAATACGGACGGATCTTTCAGCTTCTCGAAAACGCCGTGCAAATGCGATGGCAACATTCGAACCTTCCCGCTCAAGCCGTCGGCAAAGGTTACCGTGAACTCAAGATGAATCAGCACGGTGGCGTTCATGACATCCCAGTACATTGTCGTCTCCTTGCTCAATGCAGCGGCTCTATGGGAAGAGGATCGCGGTGCTGTTGGCACAACTCCCAATTCCGCAGCAGTTCGGCCTGATGGAGTTCCGCCCAGTCCAGCCCGCGCCCGACGGGGCAAGTCACCCTCGATCACGTCCAATGCCTTGATATCGATCAAGGCACGGCATTCGCCATAATGGGCATGAAAATGCGGCGGAGCATGCTCGTCAAAGAACATGCGGATAAGGATTCCGTAAAAACGGCTGATCGTGGGCATGATTGCAGGTCATTCCTCCAGCCAGAGTTCAAGCTGTTTCGGCGGCGCAACCTTGTCGGACCAGGCCAGGGTGCGCAGCTTCTCCAGCGCCTCGAAGTCGCTGCCCGCCGCGGCCACGTCGCCCTCCAGGTCGATGCCCGTCCAGGTCGAAGGCACCGGCAGCACTTCCAGCACGGCCTTCAGCGAGGTCAGGAACATCGGGTCGCCGTCAAGGCCGTTCTTCTCGGCCAGGTCCCTGGCGGCATTGAGCGTTCGGGTGCGCCCCAGATTGGCCGCATGGTGCAAGGCATCGATCATGCCGCGCGGAGCCGTCGGCTGGACCAAGCGCGCCTTTGGCCGCCCGCTTGGCGCTGTCCCACAGCACGAGATCGGAGGACTTTTTCTCGGCCAGCCTGCCAACGATGTCTTTGTCCAGATCGACGCCGACGGCGCGGGCGAGGCGCAGGGCTTCATCGTAGGGGAATACGGGGGCCTGGAAGGCGTCCCAGGCCAGCACGAACCATGCGGTCGGGCCATCGAGTTCTGTTTTCGTCTTCATCTGGGTGAGTTGTTCCAGGCGCCAGCGCTTCACCTCACGGCGGGCGGCGTCCAGGGCGTCTTCCGGGGTGACGGCATAGGGATCCCACGCCTCTTCGAACAATTCCGCCTGTTGGCGCCGCTTTTTGGTGACCGGAGTTGGCCGGGGCGCGCCGCGCTTCAGTGGCCAGTGGTTGGAAAACTCCTCCAGCGCCGGGCCGAAGCAGGCAAGGTAAAGGTCCACGCCACTGACGCCGGCCGCCTGGAACTCCTCGACCTTGGTGCGCACGGCCTTGGCCACCAGCGGCTCGACCTCCTCCCAATAGGGTGTCTCCTCGTCGGCCTTTCGCTCCGCGCGCGGGCGGCACACCAGGAAGATGGTGGAGTTGGCGGCCGACTTGTTCTTGATGTGCAGCGATCCCTCGGCCTCAGTGTTGATGGGCCAGGAGGCGGTGATGGTGAATCTCGCCTCCATCAATCCCATGGCCAGGGCATCCCAGGCGCCGGTGGCCTTGTGGGTGAACATGACGGTCATGTGATGCCATCGGATTTCAAGACTCGGCTGCATTCGGCGAAGATGCCCTTCATCCGGCTCTGATAGTCACGCCCGGCCAGTGCCTTCGCGCCCTTTTGGCCGGAGAACTTGGCCGGGTTGGCGACGGCCTCGTTGTCCTTGTCGGTCAGGGAGCGGGTGAAGAGGTCCGGGACGACGCGCCCAGCAGTGCGCTTCAGCCAGACATAGAAAAAATCACTCAGCTCCGCGTACATGACGTTGTCGTAGTAGGGCGGGTCCATGATCACGACATCGACCGAGTGGTCGGCGATGTGATCCATCGCGTCGGCGGACGTGCAGGACAGAGTCAGCGGCGGGGGGGTATAGGCCACCGGACCAACGGCGGAGAAAAGGTCCTTCGCCATCTTGGCATCGGGGCGGATCAGTGTGACCAGTTCCTTGATGCACTTGGCGGTTTGCTCGATAGCCCAGTCGTAGCCGAGGCCGACGATTAGCGGGGCCATTTCGGCGTGAGTCCAACAGAAGGCAAAGTCATGACGATTGAATGTATTTGCTACTACCTCACGGGTTGGCATCCATACAGACATCCTTGAATTATAATTGAGCATCTTGTCCAGAACGACCGCCAAATAAACGAACGCCGCACGGGTCAGGTCAGAAAGGCCGCGCCTTTCCTCTTCCTCCAGAAGCTCACGGAACACCTCGACCGCCGTGCCGTAGCCCAGCAGTTGGCGGGGTGAAAAGAGATCGCGCCAAAACGGCATTCCGTATTGGATAGGACGATCATCGTTGGTCTGCTCGGGAAAGCGTTCGTCCGGCACGAAGTTCAACGCTTCCCACTCCGGCATTTTTTCCGCCAGACGGGCCTTTATGGCGGCGCTGTTGTCGTCTTCCGGGCGGAGGGCGCGCGGTAGCCCCGGACCCACTTGTCCTTGCCGCGGTTGCCGGACTTGGTGCGGGTTTCGACGCGGCGTTTGAACACCACGGCGAACAGTTGTTCGCCCATGCCCCCGGCTTGCGCCTGCCGCTTGATCTCGTCACCGTCGATGACGCGCCCGCAGTCGGAATAGAGGCAAGCGCCGTCGCCGCCGGACACCGTGCCGGGCGACTGGTCCTTTACCGCCGTCACGATTACAAACGCGCAGTACCGCGCCGGATCGCCGGGGCCGCTTCCCAGATGCGGTTGCAAACGCACCCCACTCCCATCCGGCGCCAACCGCCAGTTCGGCGACAACGGCACCAGCCCATGGCAATACGGGCAGCGGATGGTGCGGGACCAAATAAAATTTGTCGGTATCGCGTTGGCGTCAGGTTCGGGCGGGAAAAACGGCAAAAGCAGTTTCTCGCGCCTTTCGATGAATTTGGCAGCAACCCGCTGATATTCGGCAACAAGTTTGGCGCCAAACAAGAGAGGATATTCAATCGTCGCCTTTTCGATGATCAAGGCAACAGGGTTCAGGTCGTTCGCTATTGTATCGCAGCCCAGCGGCACCGATTCGAATGGAATGCTGCCGCCGCCCGCAGTGGGATCGAGGACCACTGGCGCGCCACCCGCAGACAGGGCGTTAGCCAGGAGAAATTGATCCGTTGAGTCAGGAATATGCTTGAAGGCCCGGTCGTAGGAGTAGGCTTCTCCATCAAACCGCTCGCCTTTACGGCGCGCCATGTCGATGCGCTTGCGGCTCGCCACCGGGTCGCCATGGATCCCGAGGGCGTGCAGGAACCGGTCCCGGTCGGCATCGGCGGGCAGCAGGGAGGCCAAAACAGCTGCCCGCGAGGCCACCAGCGGCCGCCGCGCCCACCAGACATGCAAATAATAGGTCGGCGGCAGGGCCATCATCGACCGCCGCTCCCGAACGCTCTCCTCCCCCAGCGCCGCAATGGGCAGCCATGTCTCGATCAGGCGTTGGGTCATGGTCATCCCTCCGGCAAGGGGTCAATCATTCCGAAGGGCGATCAGCACGTCGGCGGTCCGCAGGCGGTCGATTTCGGCCTTGATCCGGGCCTCCTTGATGTAAGGCTTGATCTCGCTGACCAGGGTTGCCAACTCCGCAGCTGAAAGCGTGCGTTTCTTTTCGTGGGCCTTGCGGTCGGCAAAGACGATGGTGCTCGCCATCTCCAGTTCGCCGGCAGTGCGGCTGCCGAACATCTCCACCACCCAATTCAACGCGGCCTCATGCTCCGTGATCGGAGCGATGCCCTTTTCTCCCACCGAATAGATGTAACTCTCGCTACGGGGATAGCGATGAAGCGTCTTTTTCACCAGTCCCGACATTTCCGCGTAATCGAGGTCGGAGAGCACTTCGGAATCGAAGGGTCCGTAATGATAAAGGGTGAAATAATAATCAAGCCGCACGCCCTTCAGGGTCTGAAGGAAGTAAAGCAGCTTCATTACGGCGGTGCGGCCCATGCGCTCGACTCGTCCCGCCAATGAGACGATCAGTCCATGTCGCAGCCGCTCTGTCTCCGTCATCGTTCCGTTCCCCTTCCTTTTTCCAACAGCCGCCGCGCCTTTTCCCGATGCTCGGGCCTGACGTAAAGCCGGACGCGCCGGGTCTCCTTCATCGTGCCAACGATGGTGGACAGCGACGAGAGCGCGCGCACATCACCCGATCCATCCTCGCTGGCAATCTGCAAGTCGTCGTCACCGGTCTTGTACCAGGATTTTTTCGCTTCCAGACGAACCGGCGATAAGTGATCCAACGCCTGAACGGCATTTTCGAACTCGGTCATGGCGGCATCATCCGGAAATTCGTCGGTTTCCTTGACCAGCCGGCAGAAGTTTCGCGTCCGCAAGCATTCACCGTGCTCCCCACCCTCGCCGGCGGCCAGCCGGCCAAGCACCAGCCAATCGTCCCACCTCAGGTATTCCTTGATCCCGTCCTCCGTCGTCGGCGGTGGAAAATGGCCGTTCGGCAACATGGTTCTCATCGCCTCATGGAAGTGATGGTCCAAAATGACACGGGTTTTGTGGAAATAAACCTGATTAAACATCATGTAGCGGGCAATCAGCAGCGACTCGCCGGCGTGCCGTCCGGATTCGAGAAGGCCAACCCGAAGCCGATCGGTGTCTCCATCCTGGATGACGGTCACCGTGCCGACGATCCGTCGCCAGTCATAGCGGACGTATTCTACGCCGGCGTGATAGGAATCACGCAGGAGGTAGTCCATCCGATCGGCGTCGAGCTGCCCCGAAACCAGAACGCGCCAGACCGCCGCGCGTTTTGCGGCCGTGCCCCCTTCGATGAGGCCCGCCACCTCGTCAGCCGTTATGGCGTAGTTGCTGTTGGCCTTGTGGTTTTCGATCACATCGCGAAAACATGTCCGAATGATCCATGCGGAATATTCTTCGTGTTTCCACGCCCTGGGTTTCCCTGACGTTTCCTTGGAAGGGGTGAGTTCTTCGGCGGCATGGGAGAATGGGCCGTGCCCGATATCATGGAGCAATGCCGCAAGACGAATGATCTGTCTGTAGCGCCTGACGCCGCTGTCGTCGTAGCCAAGAACCTCGCGGAGAACCTCCCCGCACCGGCTGGCGATACCGTCGTAGAGGAGCGTCGCCATGTGCATGACACCAATTGAATGCTCGAAGCGCGTATGCATGGCGCCTGGGTAGACGTAATCCGTCCATGCAAGTTGCCTGATGCGTCGCAACCGTTGAAAGGCTGGCTGGGAAATGATCTCGCGCTCCCATTCATCCAGCGGAATGAAGCCGTAGATCGGGCAGCGGATTTCAATGGAACGGCGATTTGGCATCACCCCTGACCCAATCCGGATGTTGCCTGCGACTCCGTCAGCAGAATGCGCAATGCCGTCAGCACCCGCCGCGGATTTTTCCGGTGCATGGCCATGCCGAGCCAATAGGCCGCTTCCTCGCGGCCCATAGCGCCCACGCCTTCGGCGACGGCGCGCATGCGGTCGCGGTGGCGCATGGGGGCAAGAACGCGAAACAGCAGGCCCAGGCGCAGGGCGGATTCCTCGTCCAAGGATCGGCCATCGCCCGCCGCGTTGGCCAGATCGACCGTGATCCCGGCGGCGGCAAGGCGGCGCAGCACCCGGTGCTCGACCAGTTCCAGGTTGCGGCCCCGCAGCCCGGCAACACGCAATGGCTCCTTGAGTTGCGGGGTGGCGGGCGAGGGCACCTGCCAGACCTCGATTTCGCTGTCGGCGGGGCCATGCCGCCGGAAGCGGATCGTGTACTGGGGCGTCGAAGTGGATTCCGGCATCCTGTTCCTCCAGGCGACCGACCTCATACCCGCGCCTCCGTGGTCATGACCGCTTCGGCGGTGGCGGAGACGTAGGCCGCGCCGGAGGCGAACCTCGACAGTCGTTCCGCCAGTTTTTCCGGCGCATCGCCAGACATGGGTAAACCGCCGTTGAATTCGATGGCGAATATCGCCGTCATGTTCTTGTCCTTCGCCGCGCGCAGTTGTGGCTCGATAAAGTCTTTTACAGGCTTGGCATCGTCTGGGGAACCCTCGAATTTAATCTCCATGGTCGAACCAAATGTCGTCTCATAGTCGCCCGTCAGTGTTACCGTTTTTTTGGCGTTCTGAACCGCCCCGACCGCTCCCAGCAATCGAAAGGCGTCGCCCGCGTCATACATGGTGATGTCCACTCTGGCCAAGGCGGCGACTTTTCGGGATCTGGCCTTCTCCCACAAAATCTTGAGTGCCTCCCTCAGCACGCCCTCCGCGGCGAATGACAGGGAATCGGACGGTTGTGGCGGTGGCGGTGGCGGTGGCGGTGGCTGTGGCGGCGGTGGGGGGGGGATCGTTGGGACCCTCCGATGGAGGAGTCACCCGGCGGGGCCAAAGGCCCTTCTCGACGGCATAGACCATGGTGAAGACGACGGCATCCTGGTCGATCTGGATGGAGGTGTGTGGATCCCCATTGCCGTACAGAAGATCGCCGCGCTGGTAGACGAACTCGCCCGCCTCGACGCCACGGCGGACCGCCTTTTTGAAGATTTCGTCGTCGGCGAGAATGGCCAGCGCCACGTCGCGCCGGTATTCCTCGCGCAGGGTGGCGGTGGTGATTTGCCCCTTCTTCAGCGGGGTGCGGTCGCGAATCCACGACGGGGAGTCCGGCTCGTCTTCCGCCGTGCGCAGCGTGTTGAGTTCACGGAGACCGCGCACGATTTGTTGCTGGCCGGAACTGGGCTTTTCCGACGCGGACGCGATCTCGATGGCGGTGTGGCCGATCTCCGTCGTTCCGATGGCGCCGACCTTGGACGGGTAGAAGACATGCCGGTAGGTCTGCTGGATGGCGACGGCGACATCGGTTTCGGATTTGCTCTCCAGTTCGCGCACCTTGGCCTGCTGGTGCTCGGCGAGTTGGGCGAGCCGTTCCGGCTTTTTAAGTTCCTGGAGTGCGAGGCGACGCGCCATCTTGTCGCGCATGTCCTCGACCTTGGCTTCGTCGGCGGCGACGAACACCAGGTTGTTGCGGAGCGCGCGGAACGTGCCGCCGTCGGACCCCTTACGTTGGTGGATGCGGGCAATGATGTCCGGCACCTCGTCGACTGATGCCCCGCCAACCGATACGCCATCGTAGGACATCACCGCCAAACGTGGCCGCCCGTCGCCCCCACGTCGTCGGGAACGTCGAACGGGCCACCGGGAAATGGGACCGCATCGAACACCTGGCCGCTGAAGATGGCCTTGATGCGGTCGTTGAGTTGGCTGCGCAGATCACCGGGATCGACGTTGCGCTCCTCGCGGCGGATCAGCTGCGTCAGGTTCGCTTCGGCCTGAAAGCGGAGCGGCGCCCCGGGGCGGTCGTCGAGATAGGCCGATTCC
>WOUV01000070.1 GCA_009773045.1 Rhodospirillaceae bacterium
CAACCAAAAGGCGCTCGCCTTCTTGCGCCTCGCCTCAATCCGCCTCATGCTCCGAAAACTATGCAATCCCATATGATGTTTCCGGACAGACTGTAAGAAACTGTATTACCGTTCCTTGAACACGGGGGAGGCGCTTTTCCCGGAAGGCCGTCAGCCCTTCGCGGTAGTCTTCACTGGCGAAGAAGCGGTAGCATTCGTCCATGTCGGCGACGGTGATGGGCTGCGGCGCTAATAGGCGATGGACGAAACGCCGGTGCCAGCGGTGGACCAGCGGGGCGCTGACCGTGATGCGTTTGGCAACGGCGGCGGCCTCTTCCCCTACCCTGTCATCGGCCACCACACGGTGCACCAACCCCAGGGTGGCAACCTCCTCCGCCCCGAAGATCCGCAACGGGTCAAGGGGGAGCCTGTAAAAAACTGCCAACAAGAGCCAGCGCTTCATCCGGCATGCTGGCATCCGCAATCACCCGGGCGTCGGTCAGATGGTGACGGAACCATGTGCACTGCCGCTTGGCATACCGACGGGTGGCTCCTTGCGCCGCCATGACAGCCTCCTCCAGGCTGCAACGCCCCCGGATGTGATCGGCCAGGGCAGACACCCCAAGCGCCTTCAAGATCGGACGGTCGGAAGGCACCGCGCGCGCCAGCAAGGCCGCCACCTCCGCCACCGCACCGGCCGCCACCATGCAACGCAAACGCGTATCGCACGCCGCTCGCAGCACTGGCCGCGGTGGCATCAGCATAAGGGAACAGAACCGGGCGCGCATGCCTTCCATCACCGCCGCTCCTTGCCAGTCGGCCAGGGAGCGACCGCTGGCCATCAGCACCTCCCACGCCCGTTGCAGACGCTGGGGGTCCGAAGGCCGCAGCCGGGCCGCCATGACCGGGTCCCGTTCCGCCAGTCGGGCATGGAAGGCGTGCGGCCCGATCACTGCCATTAAATCCCGTGTCTTTGCCCGCACCGCAGCCGGCACCTCCGGCACCAACGCAAGGCCATGGCGCAGGGCCTCAAGGTACAGGCCCGTGCCCCCCACCACGATCGGCAGCCGCCCAGCGCCGTGGGCCTCCTGCACCGCCGCATGGGCAAGGACCAGCCAGCGGGCGACCGAACAGATCTCCTCCCCGGCCTCCAGAAAGCCGTACAGCCGATGCGGCGCCCGTGCCAGGGCGGCGGCATCGGGTCGGGCGGTCAACAGAAACAGGTCACGATAGACCTGCATGCTGTCGGCATTGATGACCGTTCCGCCGAATGCCTCGGCCAGGACAAGGGCGAGGGCCGACTTGCCGCTTGCGGTGGGGCCGGCCACAATGATGACCGGCGGCACCGCCACCCCGATTCCTTTCATATCGGGGTGGCGGTGCCCCGGGCGATGAAGTGCGGGTTGTCAAAACCAGGTTTGCCATAACGCAAATCCTCCCCCCCGAGCGTGCACACGCACCCTCCCGCCGCTTCGAGGATGGCATGACCGGCAGCGGTATCCCATTCCATGGTCCGGCCAAAACGGGGGTAAAGATCGGCCTCCCCCGCGGCCACCAGACACAGCTTCAATGAACTGCTGAGGCGGACCACGGAATGCACGGAATGGGTTTTCAGGAATGCGTCCAGCAAGGCGACATCCCCGTGCCGATGGCTTGCCAGCACCGTCACGCCTTCCGGCGGGGGCATGCGAACGCTTAAAAGACGCCCGCATCCTTTCTGCTGGACCTGGGCCGTGCCCGGACCGGCGCCCATATACAGCTGATCGCGCACCGGGGCGTAGATCACCCCAACAACCGGTCGTCCGTTTTCGATCAAGGCGATGTTGACCGTGAATTCTCCGTTGCGCCGGATAAAAGCCTCGGTTCCGTCCAAAGGATCGACCAGCCAGAACCGATTGCCCGAGATATCGGGGGTTTGGCCGGCGGCCATCGCTTCTTCGGCCACGATTGGAATGTCACAGGCGAGATCCCGCAAGCCTTGAACAATCACATCCTCCGCCGCCTGATCGGCGCGTGTCACCGGAGAGTCATCGGCTTTGGTCGTGACAGTGAAATCCGAACGGTAAACGTCAAGAACCACCCCCCCCGCCCGACGGGCCAGGGTGCAAAGAACCGACACGAGGACATCCATGTCACGGATTCCAAAAAAAGACCGACAGCCTTCAGTTCAACCCCAGAACATCCTGCATCGAGTACAAGCCCGCTTCCCGCCCATGGAGCCACCAGGCCGCCCGCATCGCCCCGCGTGCAAAGATGGCCCGCGAACTGGCCTTGTGAGTCATCTCCACCCGTTCACCGTCGGTGGCAAAAATCACCGTGTGCTCCCCCACCATGTCGCCGCCGCGGATGGTGGCAAAGCCGATGTCGCCCCTGCGGCGCTGGCCAATATGGCCATCGCGGACCCGCTGCGAGGACACACCAAGATCGATTCCCCGCCCCATGGCCGCCGCCCGCCCCAATCCCAAGGCGGTCCCGGAAGGCGCGTCAACCTTGCCGCGATGGTGCGCCTCCAGGATTTCGATGTCATAGCTGTCATCCAGAAGGCGGCTGACCTGTTCGACCATGGCGAACAGCACGTTGACGCCAAGACTCATGTTGGGCGAATACAAAACCGGCACCCGCCGAGCTGCCGCGGCCAGGGCGGCCATCTGCTCCGGCCCGATCCCGGTGGTACCAACCACCAGCGCCCGGCCAGTTTCCGCGGCCAGGGCGGCATTGGCGGCGGTGGTGACGGGGGCGGAAAAGTCGATGATCACTTCGGCGGCATCGAACAGCGCGCGCGGTTCATCCTTGACGGGAAGTCCGATCGGCGGGCGGCCGATCAGGGCAGCCAGATCCCGGCCGATGGCGGGCGAATGCGGCTGCTCGATTCCGCCCACAAGAACACACCCTTCAGTATCAAGCGTTTCGGCGACGAGCATCCGCCCCATCCGCCCGCCACACCCAATGATGCCAATTTTCATGACCTCGCCCCGACTTTCAACGGTTTGCCTTTTCCATATCGTGGGAATGCGTGGGAGAACAAGTCTTAACAGCGTCAGGCATGCCTAAAAGCTCCAGGAAGGACATGACAAAAAGCAAGGAATCGAGGGAATACGGAAAAAACCGTCCATTCTTTTGACTTCTTCCCGCGGTTCAGGCGGCCCGGCTGGCCTGGGATTCGGTCAGAAGAGCATAAATGGCCTCCGCACCATCGGAGCCACGCAGTTTTTCACAGGTCGTCTTGTCCCGCAACAGCCGCGAAACCCGCGCCAGTGCCTTCAGATGATCCGCCCCGGCCGACTCCGGCGCCAGCAGCAAAAAGATCAGATCCACCGGTTGTTCATCGATGGATTCAAAGCCTATGGGACGACCCAGCCGGGCGAACACACCGTACAAACGATCAAGGTGGGGAAGCTTACCGTGCGGAATCGCGATACCGTTCCCAACGCCCGTGGTTCCGAGTCGCTCCCGCTCCAGCAACACATCGAAAACCTGGCGTTCACCCTGTCCTGTCAATTCAGCCGCCCGGCGCGCCATTTCTTGCAGAGCCTGCTTCTTGCTGGTGGCCCTGAGAGTGGCGATGATACTTTCCGGACGGATGAGGTCAGCAATTTCCATGCGTCATCCCTTTTCCCACCCAGGTCGGATGCCATCACAAACCGTATGGACTGTGGTCACGCGCCGTCGTTTTGCGGGTCCACCCAGCCGATATTCCCATCGGAACGGCGATAGACCATGTTCAGGCGACCATGGGCGCTGTTGCGGAACAGAACCGCCGTCGCGTTGGCAAGATCAAGCCGCATGACCGCGCCGCTGACGCTGCACACCGGCACATCGGCGCTCATTTCAGCGATGATGATCGGCGCGTTGTCTTCCGTGCCCGGGCTTTCCTCATCCTCCTCCCCGGCGGCGATGATGGCGTACTGGGCGGCCACCACCTCGCCCTTGGTCTTATGGTCGGAGAAGCGCCCCTTGTAGCGGCGCAACTGGCGTTCGATTTTGTCCGTCGCCGTATCGAAGGCGGCATAGGCATCACTGGCCACCCCGCTGCCCTGGACGGTTACGCCCCGGAACGGATGCACGGTAATATCGGCGCGAAAGTTATGGGCCTCCCGCGACAGAATCACCGTTGCATCGATTGCCTTGTCAAAAAACTTGGCAACCAGATTTTGCAATGTCTGTTCGGCATGGGAGCGCAAGGCGTCGCCGACAGCAAGTTGTTTTCCTTTGATAAAGATCTGCATGATGACGATGTCCTACTGCAACTATTGCCAGAAGTCAAAACATTCCCCACCCTGCCCTCACCACGTCATGCCCTGCCTTGCTGGCCACACCCTCCTGTGCCCTGGGGGCTGGACGATAGGCCGATCCTCAAGGTTCGTCAAGGCCCCCCCCCCTCAACCGCCAAACTGGCCGCGGAGAGGAGACAAAGGCCTTTATCCCGACGGCGCTGCACCGAGGAGGGGATATGCAAAGCCTCCCGATATTTTGCCACGGTCCGACGCGCGATTTCGATTCCCTCTGCGCGCAAGATGCCAACGACCACATCGTCGGAAAGAATCCTTTCGGGTAGCTCGGCATCGATCAGGGTCTTTATCCGGTGCCGCACCACCTCCGCCGAGTAGGCATCGCCTCCGTCGGCCGCATTGATCGCCTGAGTGAAGAAGTATTTTAGCTCAAAAATGCCGCGTGGGGTAGCAATGTATTTATTTGATGTCACCCGGCTGACGGTGCTTTCGTGCATCTCGATGGCCTGGGCAATGTCACGCAAAACCAGGGGGTGCAAATGCTCCACGCCCCGCAAGAAAAAAACGTTCTGCTGGCGAACGATTTCGCTTACCACTTTCAGGATGGTCGTTGCCCGCTGATGCAAGGACTTCACCAGCCAATTGGCGGCCTGCAAGTTCTCGCTCAGATAGGTTTTGTCCTCCTTTGACCGGACGGTGCGTATGATCTTGGCATAATAGCGGGTATCCACCAGAAGCCGCGGTAATGTTTCGGCATTCAGCTCCACCAGCCACCCCCCCTCGGGGGCAGCCCGCATCAGAACATCGGGCAGGATCGGGGACGCGGGGGTCGCATCGAACGAAAACGCCGGTTTGGGCGTCAGGGCGCGGATCTCCGCCATCATTTCGGCCAGATCCTCGGCATCGACCCCACAGCGGTGCATCAGGGCGGCAAAATTGCGTCGCGCCAGCATGTCCAGATTGTCCAGAAGAATCTGCATGGCCGGATCGAGCCGGTTGCGTTCCTGCAACTGTATAGCGAGGCACTCCTTCAGAGTGCGGGCAAAAATGCCGGGTGGATCGAACTTTTGCATGCGGTACAGAACCGCTTCTACCTGTGCACGATCACAGCCCAAATGCCCGGCCACTTCTTCAAGGGACCCCCCTAGATAACCGGCATCATCCAGCATTTCAATCAGATCGGCCCCGATCAGCCGATCTACCGGACCGTTCACCTCAAGACCCAGTTGAACCGTCAGATGATCGCGCAGGCTCAGGCGTTCCGGAACGGTCTGCTCAAGGGCGTTTTCCGGATCGCTGAAATCAGTCCGTTTACTTTGGCCTGACCAGTCGAACAGACTGTTGCCGTCCCAGGCCGTTTCCCCCTCCGGCGCATCGCTGGTGAAGGTGTTGTCATAATCGATGTCAAGGGGGGGTTCTGCCGGGTCGCTCAGGCTGTCGAGCAGCCGTTCCTCTCCTTCGGCCGCCGCGCGGTCTTCGGGGGGGTCGGCGGACGGGGACTCCTCCTCTCCCCCGTCGCCGTCCTCGTCGCGCTGCAACAATGGATTGCGTTCAAGCTCCTGATCAACATAGGCCGATAACTCGAGATTCGAAAGCTGCAACAGCTTGATCGCCTGTTGAAGCTGGGGAGTCATCACCAGGGATTGTGTTTGCCGCAGATCCAGCCGCACAGAAAGCACCATGACGCCCTGCCCTCAAAGACTGAACCGTTCACCAAGATAAACGCGCCGCACATCCGTATTGTCGATGATCTCCAACGGGGAACCTTCCATTAAAACCTTGCCATCGTGCAGGATATAGGCCCGGTCGATGATCTCCAGCGTTTCGCGCACGTTGTGATCGGTCATCAGTACGCCCAGCCCCCGATCCTTCAGATGCGCAACGAGATCGCGGATTTCGCCCACCGCAATGGGATCGATGCCGGCCAGTGGTTCATCCAGCAGAATGAACGCGGGGTGGGAGGCCAGGGCACGGGCGATTTCCACCCGTCGTCGTTCCCCCCCCGACAAGGCCAGGGCCGGCGTTTGCCGCAAATGGGCGATGGAAAACTCGGCCAGAAGGGAATCGAGTGTGGCATCGCGCACGTCACGGTCCGGCTCCACCATTTCAAGAACAGCCATAATGTTGGCCTCAACCGTAAGCCCGCGGAAGATCGAGGTTTCCTGCGGCAGATACCCCAGCCCCAGCCGTGCCCGCCGGTACATGGGCAAGGCGGTGAGGACATGACCCTCCAGTTCAACCGATCCGCTGTCGGGCCGAATCAAACCGGTGATGCAGTAAAAGCACGTCGTTTTGCCGGCCCCGTTCGGTCCCAGAAGCCCCACGGCCTCGCCCCGCCGGACGGAAAGGCTGACCCCCCGCAGGATCGGACGGCGCTTGAAATGCTTGCAAAGATTATGGGCTGCAAGGCCACCTTTTCCGCCATCCTCGACGACAAGAGTGCCCCCCGCGTCCGTTCTCGCCGCAAGCGGTGTTCGTTCCCCTGTATCGACCGATTCCCATCCCAAGCCTGCACTCCCCGTTCTTCCATCCCTGTGGTTATGGACCTTGCGGACCGGAGGTGTCTGCGTCTTTTTTTCCGCCCCTGCCGTTTTTTCTCTCCGGTGCGATCAGAAGTTTGACACGTTCTTTTGTTTTTGTCTTCTCCTTCGATCCTGGAACCGCCGCATACAAACGGCTGACCCCGGCTTTCAGATCGACGACCGCATAGGTGCCATTGATCTGATCGTCTCCGTGGGTGATTTTAACAGCCCCCGTCAGGGTGGCGATACCCGTTTCGGCATTATACACTCCGTGCTCGCCTTTGACGATTTCCGTGGGCGTTTCGATCCGTACCTGACCTTCGGCCGTCAGACGTTTGATCTGACCCGTGTCCGGCTTCATCCGCGCGGCGGATTCTTTTTGGTTCCGGTTCTGATTCCGGTTCTGGAAAAGATCGGCCGTGACCGTGCCCGCCCGCAACGTGCGCCCCTCTTTCGTCACCACATGGACATTTCCTTGCGCCACCGCCACGCGCCGGGCTTCGTCATACGTAATTTCTCCCTCCGCCGTCAAAGCCTCCGTCGGTGTTTCCAAACGGGCCGGATGGCCGGTCAAGACCAGAAGCTGCGTATCCACATCATAGTCGGCCCTGTCCCCGGAGGCCGTTTCGGTCGGCGAGGCGATGTGAACGCCTCCCTCAGCCCGCAAATGGTGGACTTCGGAGGAACCCGTTCCCCGGTCACGGTAATGGGCGGTCAGGACATCGGCGCGGACGGTCAGTGTGCCGCGGGTGCCCCGTACATCGCCGCGCGCCACGATTTGTTTTTTGTCCTGCTGCCATTCGATCCCTTCCTCGGCCAGAATCTCGATGGGGATATTGCCCGTTGTGGTAAAGTCAAGTCCCGCCGCTGGATGCGGGACAAACAAACCCACCACCAGCCCCGCCGCCATGGCGTGTGATCGTGAAAGGCGAAATAGCCTGAAACGCCTGAAAATCACGTCGTCGTTTCCCTTGAGGATCAGCCGTTTTCCCGACACAAGACCCGGACTGCCTGCCATTCCGCCTCGCTGAAGGCCGTTCCGCCAGGCAGGGCTTCGTCGGCCAGCCTGGCCAGGGCTTCCACCCGTTCCGCCGTGGCCGGATGGGTGGTCAACCAGGCCAGACTCTCGGGCATGTCACGCTTGCGGATGTGGTCGAGAAACGGTCCCAACCGGTCGCTACGCAGGCCGGCGGTGCTCAGGATTTCCCCCCCCCCCCCCGGTCGGCCTCCCGTTCATCGTCCCGGCTGTAGGACAAGGTGAGCAGAAGCCGCCCGATTTCGCCCCCCATGCCGCCGGTCGCCGTGTCCACGATCAGCCCCAGCCCCATGTGCCGCACCATCTGGCGCACGGTGTGACGGTGGGCGATGTGGGCCATTTCGTGGGCCAGCACGCCGGCAAGGTCGTCGGGTTCCTCCGCGGCCTGGATCAATCCGTCCATGACCACGATGTGCCCCCCCGGCAGCACGAAGGCATTGACGGCAGTGCTTTTCAGAATATGCAGACGCAAAACGGAAGCCTCCACCCCCGCCGCCGTGGCAAGGCGTCCCATCAGCGTTTCAAGGGCCGTCCGTCCCGCGGTCTCGGTGCATTCTCCGTCCCCCAGCAGATCATGCATCTGGCCATAGGCGCGGTCTCCCCAGCCCTTTTCTCCCAGGCAATGGGGACGAAACGGGCCACAAGGTCGCTGGCAAGCGGCAATAGACCCAGCAGCACCCCCACCATGACCACCCCCACCATGCTCCAGCCCAGCATGGCCTTGCCCGTGGGACCAAGGGCGGTTTTGTGAGATACGGCAGACGCGCGCGCAAGTCGGTGCTGACCGCGATGTCGGTGATGACAAGGCGGGCGTCAGGCTCCGCCCGACAGGTGAGGGTCAATTCGTGCTCGGCCATGGGGCCGGGAACCCGTTGCAGTTCGGCCTCCGGCCAAACGGCGAGGCGCTGTCCCCCCGGACCATGGCCATAAACGACCAGCCCCTCCTGTTCGACCGCCACCGTCACCTCGTGACGCAAGGCGGTCCGTCCGTCGCAGAAATATCCCCCTCCGGCCACCGGGTTGGTCACGCTGTCCTCGTTTCAATCCCCGGCTTTTCTGGAACAGATCACGGCCGGGCCGTTTCAGAAGCTGACATCGGCGCTTTGCACGATGGCGGCGAAATCGGGCCGTCCCTCAAGGGAAACATGGGCGCCGATAAAACGCAAGCTCCGCAACGAGGCATGGGGCACCCCCAATCCCAGGGTCAAAAGAATCAACAGCCCGTTGCCGATCATCAACCGCAGCAGCGCCCCGGGGGGGAAATCGGCCTTGAGATGAACCATCCCGCCCAACGCAAGCCCCCCCACCAGAAGGTTCATCTGGGCGACCTTAGTAGCGGATGAAGAACTTTATGAACAACACGGAAAGCAGCAGCACAATCACAAAGTTCCCCATCACGGACCCGAGTTCATAATCCGGCCTCTGTCCACTTTCCGAGAAAGGTGACAAAAAATGTAACACAAATGGCATCTGGATTGCGCCGATCCAAAGCACGGCCACGACGACCATGGGCAGGAATGTTCGGTACAACCCCTTGGCCGTTCCCGTGAACTGAACACATAAGACCACAGCCTGACCCCTACCACCGGAGACAACAGCCCGAGGGTCAGGATTTGCAAAAACCACCACCCCGCCGCCACCCGGCCATAGGCCCACGGACTGCCCGGCAGGGCGAAACGAATGCCACGCCAGCGGGTACGAGAAAAACGGTAACGCACGGCGAAAAAGACGGCACAGAAGGGCAGATAAAAAAACGCGAGGATCCCGATGGCCCACAGAAAAATGGCGATGCGGCCCATTCCTGTTTCCAGCAGATAGGATGCAAGGTTCATCACAAGGGATAATGGCAGGAGCACCCCAAGGAAAACGATCAGGAAGCCCTTCAGCAACTCTCCGCCGGTGCCGGTGTATTCCAGCCGCTCGCCGGCCACCAGGGTATGGCGCCACAGAAAACGGCGCACGTTGGTCTTGGCCCAGAAACGATAGATGCCAAGGGTCAGGACGACCAACACAAGATTCTTGAACACAAGCCCCCACAGGGGGCCGGCGGAACCATCCGTTGTAAAAATGGAAGGAGCAGAAGGTGTTTCTACGGTCTGGAGCATGATATTTTCTCCAATGCTCACAAGGGTGTGGGATGGTGCCCATCGGCGTCACTGGCCCATCGGCGTCACTGTCAGATCCCGTCATGCGCGGGATCCTCCCGCGCCTTTCCTGTCGTTTGGCAGTGCCTTGCGGGCATGGGACGCGATGCGCGGGTTGATCCAGCGCATGGCGATGTGTGCTGATTGAGAACCGTCACTACGTTAGTGCCTATGGGGGTGTGGCGTGGTGTCATCCACGTTTTATTTATAACAGTTTTCCATAAACCAAAGGACGGGAGAGGGCAATCCCTTCAATACACCCCAGCGGGCGTCCATCCTCATGGAGATTCTTTGATGGCAGGTGGTGATCGTGGAATCTACTTCTTGCGGAAGCACTCAAGCCTCTGTCTGGCGCTCGCCCTGACCATTTGCGCGTTTCCGGGCGTGGTCTGGGCGCAACCAGCGCCCGAGTACCGTGGTGCCTTGCGGGATACCGTTGAGACCCTGGCGCGCTATGGACGCTCCCGCCATCCGGATTTCATCGTTCTTGTGCGCGGTGGCCTGGATCTGTTCCAGAAAAGCCGGCGCGAGGCCCTGCTGGAAGACCCCGACGGCGCACGGCGCCAGCCGGTGGGGGGCTTACAGCTTTCCTATGTGCGGGCGGTCAACGGTCTGGTTCTGGACGACACGGCCTGCGGCGCCGCCCTGGAGCGGGAACGGGAAGCGCGGGAAATGACCGAACGGCTCAAGGTCACCAAACCGGCGGCCAACGCCCTGTTCGCCGAAATCGAAGCAAACAGACAAAAAGCGGAGCAGGCCAAGCTGGCGGCGGCCTTGAACGCCGAAACAAACCTCCTGGACCGTCTCAAGACGGAAGGGGTCCGGCTGCTGGCCATCGAGCACTGCCGCACGCCCGAGGAGGCCGCCATGGCCCGGCGCAAAACGGCCGGGCGTGAGATGTTGGCCACCATCCTCGTCGACCCCTCCCGCCGTCTTGACCTCATCGACAGCGCGCGGGCATCTCATGAAAACGCCGATCCGGTGCTCTCACTCGGAGCGGCGCGCACGTTCATGGTCGTTCTGGATTCGCGGCGGTTCAATCGCCAGGAAATGTTTGTCGAGGCGTTTGGCCTGACCAACCATGACCTTTTGATCATCGACGGCTTTCATGGAAAAAAAGACTCATTGACTTTTGACGAAATACGACGCGCGCAGTTCAAGCGCGTCGGGACGAGGCGGCTCGTGCTCGCGCGCCTGAATCTGACGCTGGCGGAGGCGGAGCGCTTTTACTGGAACCCCGCCTGGCGCATCGGTCAGCCGGAATGGCTGGCGGCTCCCCTGCCGGAGCAGGCTGGGGCGGTGCGGGTCCGCTATTGGCATCCGGCGTGGAAGGGCGTTCTGGGCGTTTACATGCAAGGGCTTGTGGATCTGGGGGTTGACGGCGTCATGCTGGAGGGACTCGAGGCCTTCCAACATTTCGAGGATCCGTCGCCTCCCTGACGTGGGCACGGGCCGCTCCCCCCTTGTTGCGGACACTTCCAGAAAACCTTCCCCGTGATGGGGCTGGAACGGTTTTTAGGGGCTGTTTTTCCATAAAAAATTTGTTATAATGAGGGTTGTGCGCAGAAAATACAAAAACCATGGAAAGAGCATGGGACTCCAAACATAAACAGAAAGCGGAAGACGCAGATGTGCGGGGGGATGGAAAGAGGCGATGGCCCGGTTTACGATCTTGTGATCATCGGTGGGGGGATCAATGGCACTGGAATTGCTCGTGACGCCGCCGGTCGGGGCCTGTCGGTGGTTCTGGTCGAGATGGGCGACCTGGCCGGGGCCACGTCATCGGCCAGCAGCAAACTGATCCATGGGGGCTTGCGCTCTCTTGAACACCGTCAGTTTCGTCTTGTGCGCGAAGCCCTGGCGGAACGGGAGGTGTTGTTGCACACGGCGCCGCATCTGGTGCGCCCCCTGATGTTCTACATGCCCCATGTGCCCGCCGTGCGTCCGGCCTGGACCATCCGCGCCGGGTTGTTTCTGTATGACCATCTGGCCCGGCGATCGAAGCTGCCGTGTTCGCAGTCCCTCGATTTGGCACACCATCAGGCCGGAGCCGTTCTGACGGCGGCAGCGCGGGGGTTTGCCTACGCCGATTGTTATGGCGACGATGCCCGCCTTGTCCTGGCCAATGCCATGGATGCCGCCCGGCTGGGCGCCGTCATTCTGACCCGCACACGCTGTAGCGCGCTGACACCGGGCGGACCCGATGGCGACAGGGGGCCGCCCGTGTGGGCTGTCACGGTGACGGACGGTCTGACGGGATGTCTGCGACGGCTGTGGGGGCGGGTGGTCATCAACACGGCCGGACCGTGGGCGCGCGCCGTCCATGACCTTGCGGCCGCACCCGCCACACCGACGCCGGAAATGTGTCTGGTCAAGGGCAGCCACATCGTCGTGCCCAGGCTTTATGAGGGCGAACATGCCTATATCCTGCAAAACGACGACCGGCGGGTGGTTTTCGTCATTCCTTACGAGGGGTCCTTCTCGCTGATTGGCACGACCGACATTCCCTATCATGGCGATCCGTCCACGGTGACCGCCGCCGCCGCCGAAATCGATTATTTGTGCGCGGCGCTCAATCGCTACTTCCGCGTTCCCCTAACCCGGGAGAGGGTTCTTTGGAGCTATGCCGGCGTGCGGCCACTGTTCGATGACGGGGCACAGGATCCTTCGCAGATCCGCCGCGATCATGTCCTGATCCATCAGGGGAACTGGAAAGAGGGAACGCCTGTGCTGGTGTCGGTGTTCGGTGGCACGATCACCACCTATCGCCGTCTGGCCGAGGCGGTGCTGGCACGGCTTGCCGACGTGTTCCCCTCCCTGAAGCCGCCGTGGACGGCACAGGCCGTCCTGCCCGGTGGCGACCTTGGGCCGGAGGGGTTGGAGGGATGGCTCAAGGAATCCCACGGACGCTGGCCCTGGGTGTCGCATACGCTTTTGCGCCGCTACGGACGGAGCTATGGCAGCCGGACGGCCCTGGTGATCGGGGACGGCACGGCGCCTTTCCGATCTTGGATACGACTTCGGTGGTGGCTTGCACGAAGCCGAGGTGGAATACCTCATCACGCACGAATTCGCCCGTTCGGCCGACGATATCTTGTGGCGCCGCAGCAAACTTGGCCTGCATTTGTGTGTGACGGTACGAGATGCCCTGGCGAGCGCCCTGGCGCGTCGTGGTTTGATGCCGGCGCTGTGGGAACGGGTGCCGATGCTCTCCATGCGCGCCGGCTGCGCGCCGGCTGTGCCGCACGGCCATAGGGCCGTTCCGCAATCCATGCGATCGCCCTGGCCTTCCACGGAAAATGCTTGCCGCCCGGACTGATCATGCTACTCTCGATCCCACGGCAAGAATGGATTCAAGAGGGTGGGGAGTATGGGCAAGCCGACGGGTTTTCTCGAAATTGCCCGCAAGGAGCGAGGGTATGCGCACGTTGCGCAACGCATCACGCATTACAACGAATTCATCGTGCCGCTGGAGGAGGACGATCTCAAGAATCAGGGTGCGCGGTGCATGGATTGCGGCATTCCCTTTTGCCACAATGGCTGTCCGGTCAGCAACGTCATCCCCGATTTCAACGATCTTGTGTACCGTGGGCGATGGCGGCAGGCGCTTGAGGTTTTGCACGCCACCAATAATTTTCCAGAAGTGACGGGACGCATCTGCCCCGCCCCGTGCGAGGCCGCCTGCACCTTGAACCTGACCGATCAGCCGGTCACCATCCGCACCCTTGAATGCGCCATCATCGACCGGGGTTGGGCGGAAGGCTGGATCGTTCCACAGATTCCAACCCATCGCACCGGCCGGCGGGTGGCCGTTGTCGGTTCCGGTCCGGCGGGTCTTGCGTGCGCCCAGCAACTGGCCCGCGCCGGCCATTTCGTGGTGGTGTTCGAAAAGAATCCGCGCATCGGTGGCCTGCTGCGTTACGGCATTCCCGATTTCAAACTCGACAAGCGTCTTTTGGATCGGCGCATCGCCCAGATGCGGGCCGAGGGGGTGGAATTTCGTACCAACAGTCCCGTCGGCGCCGGCCTGCCGGTGCAGCACCTGCTGGCCCGGTATGATGCCATCGTTCTGGCGGGCGGGTCCGAACAGCCGCGCGACATGTCGGCGGAGGGGCGCACGCTGGACGGCGTTCACTTTGCCATGGATTTTCTGAGTCAGCAGAACCGCATCGTTTCCGACCAGCCGGTCACGGCGCGCCGCATCACGGCGCAGCACAAGCACGTGGTGGTGATCGGCGGGGGTGATACGGGATCGGATTGTATCGGCACGGCCGTGCGCCAGTCGGCGGCCTCCGTCACGCAGATTGAAATCATGCCGCGACCGCCCGAGAAGGAAAACAAGGAAAAAACGTGGCCCGACTGGCCTGGCAAGGTGCGCACGTCCACCTCCCACGAGGAAGGCTGCCGGCGTGAATGGGGGGTCACCACCAAGGCATTCCTGGGCGAAAACGGCATGGTGCAGGCCCTGGCCTGTGCCCGGGTACACTGGGAAGGCGGAACGGCGACTCCGATTCCGGGATCGGATTTCGTGCTGCCGGCCGATCTGGTTTTGCTTGCCATGGGATTTGTGCATCCGGTGCACACGGGCCTTCTGGCGGATCTGGGGGTTGCTTTTGATGCGCGGCGCAACGTCAGGGCCGACACGCTCACCTATCAGACATCGATTCCGAAAGTCTTTGCGGCGGGCGACATGCGTCGCGGGCAGTCCTTGGTTGTCTGGGCCCTTCGCGAAGGCCGGCAGTGTGCCCACGCCGTGGATGCGTTCCTGGTTGGACGGAGCCTGTTGCCACGCTGACCCGGAACGCGTTAAGATGCCTGTTGTATCAGAGGATCGGATGGCCGCCCTTCTTGACAAAGGGGGGAGGAAAGTCCGGGCTCCACGGAAGCACGGTGCCGGGTAACCCCCGGCGGAGGCGACTCCAGGGACAGTGCCACAGAAAGCAAACCGCCGGCCGGGCAAAAGGCACAGTATTGCCAATGGCCGCCGGCAAGGGTGAAAGGGTGCGGTAAAAGCGCACCGCGTTCCCGGTAACGGGAATGGCAGGGCAAACCCCACCGGGAGCAAGACCAAATAGGGACGGCGCGTCAAGGCGTTTTTTCATGCGGCTTGACAGACGGGTTTTCGTGTCGTCGTCCGGGTCGGTCGCGCGAGGCGTTCGGTAACGAACGTCCCAGAGGAATGGCTATCGCCCGCTTGGCGGGTACAGAACCCGGCTTACAGATCCTCTGATACCTTTCAAGTGTGGTTTTTTGCCCTGGTCTGCGCTTGTCCGGTCAGGCGATGTTTGTACTCTCAAGCGTTGTCGTGCGAACGCTGTTCTGCTATGTGGGAATGACCGGGGAAGAAAAAGTATCGTCCTGGCGCCGCCGGCACTCTCGTCCCGGCGCGATGGCGAGTCCGCTTTTAACGACGGAATATGCACGGGATAGTGAAGACTCATGGCGCGACGCAGACAAATCTACGAAGGAAAAGCCAAGGTTCTGTTCGAAGGCCCCGAACCCGGTACCCTCGTTCAGTACTTCAAGG
>WOUV01000071.1 GCA_009773045.1 Rhodospirillaceae bacterium
GGTTCACGCGCGGCATCCAACGCATCGTCAAAATCATCCAGGCGTGCCTGCCGCTCCCCCGCCTCTGGAAGGCCATTCTAAACTGATGGATGGTCAGCGCGATCACTTTTAATGATTTCCGTCATGGTGATGCCAAGGCGGTCTTCTACCACAACCACCTCGCCCCGTGCCACCAAGCGGTTGTTGACATAGATGTCGATGGCCTCACCCACCTTGCGATCCAGTTCGACCACGGCCCCCCGGCCCAGTTTGAGGAGCTGGTTGACCTGCATGGTCGATTTGCCCAGTACGGCCGATACCTGGACTGGAATGTCATAGACGGCTTCAAGATCGTTGGCCGAGCGGGGCCGTTCGGGCACGTCCGGCTGCTCGGCAAACGTTTCGTCTCCCATGGCGGATGCCGCCGCGCGTTCACCGTTGGATTGTTGCAATTCCTCAAGATCCAGATCGCGGTTTTGTCCCATGATGTCGTCCTTTCAGACGGGTTTGTCCGGTCCGTATCGTTATGGTGACGCTTCTTCCAGCGCGAGGTCGGCGCCGATGGTGCGTCCCACAAGAATTTTGATCTCTTCCAACATCTTTTGACTGTTGCGTTCCGCTCCTCCGTCGCCCCACTCGATCCGGCAATCGGCCGGGCCGATGCGTTCATCGGCAGTGATCAGGAGTCGGCCTTCGAATCCCCCGTTTCGGGCCGTCTCGCTTAAAATGGTACGAAGCGCTTCGGCCATTCCGGGGGAAACGCGCACCGTGAGGCGCGGCTGTTCAAGGATGTGGGGGAGCATCTCGGTGCACAGCCCGACGATTTCGTCCGCGCCGTGGTCGCGGGCCATGACCGGAAACAGCTTGTGGACGATCAACGCCGCAAGTGCCGCCGCGCCCTTGGCGATGTCCTCGTTGGCGGTGGTTTGTTGCTGGTGCAGGTTTTGCAGGGTAGCGGCGATCTTCTCCAGTGTTTTGGCTTGCCGCTGGGCAAGACTGGCGTTCAGCTCGGCCTGAGCGGCGGTGCGCCCGGCCGCTTGGCCTTCCGCGCGGGCCGCCGTCAGATCGTCCTCGGAATAGGTGGGGGGCGGCGGCGTTTCGGGAACGACCGGAAAGTCTTCTCCGGGCAACTCAAGTTCCGTCTCTGACAGCGCCGTATCAAAGACCGAGTGATGCTCAGGATCGAAATTTTCCTCGAACAGGAATTTGCGTATTTCCGGTCTTCCGCCCATGCGGTTGTTCCTTTTGACGGACGTATTCAATAGACGAATTCGTCTTCCTCACGCCCTTCCGAGATGACGATCTGGTTCGAGTTTGCAAGTTCCTTGGCCAAGGCAACGATGCTGGACTGGGCCTCGTCCACTTCACGCAGACGAACCGGCCCCAGGGCCTCCATGTCCTCGCGCAGCATCTTGCCGGCGCGTTCCGACATGTTCTTGAAGAACAGATCCTTGACCGTGTCCGAGGCTCCCTTGAGGCCAAGGGCGAGCTTGTCCTTTTCGACATGGCGCAGGAGTGTTTGCACGCCGGAGCTGTCGATGCGCACCAGATCCTCGAAGGTGAACATCAGGGCCTTGATGCGCTCGGCCGATTCACGGTTGCGTTCCTCCAGGGCGGACATGAACCGGCTTTCGGTGTTGCGGTCCAGGCTGTTGAAAATGTCGGCCATCATTTCGTGGGCATCGCGCCGCTGGGTGCGGGCGAGGTTGCTCATGAATTCGGTGCGCAACGTTCGCTCCACACCGTCCAGGACTTCTTTTTGCACCGATTCCATGCGCAGCATGCGCATGATGACTTCCATCGCAAAATTTTCCGGCAACAGCCCCAGCACACGGGAACCGTGATCGGGCTTGATCTTCGAAAGAACCACCGCGACGGTCTGAGGGTATTCGTTCTTCAGATAGTTGGCCAGCACCTGTTCGTTGACGTTGCCGAGCTTGTCCCACATGGTGCGTCCGGCGGGACCGCGGATTTCCTCCATGATGGCCTCGACCCGGTCCTTGGGCAGCGTTTT
Source organism: Rhodospirillaceae bacterium (assembly GCA_009773045.1). Classification (GTDB taxonomy): domain Bacteria; phylum Pseudomonadota; class Alphaproteobacteria; order Rhodospirillales; family Rhodospirillaceae; genus WOUV01. Next base: position 1,994 of record WOUV01000071.1, read on the forward strand.
CATCAGCAGCCGTTCGGTGCTTTCATGGCTGCCGATCAGCGAACCCGTCGAAGAGATCTGGTCCGCGAATTCGACGAACAGGCGCTCGACGATGCTTGAACTGATGGCGCCAAGGCCTGCCATGATCTGGGAAAGTTCCTTGATTTCTTGGTCATCCATCATGGCAAAGAGTTTGCTTGAATATTCCTCCCCCAGCGACAGCATCAGGATTCCCGCTTTTTCAGGACCCGTCAGACTGCGGTAATCTTCCTTCATGCGTCCCATGGATGTTACTCCTCACAAGCCCATGGACATCATATCTGTGAGCGTCAGCCTTGACGGACGCTCATGGGTTGCCGCAGCGGCGCGCCGAATGGCAGATGTGCCAGGGGCCGCGAATGCGGGCATCGCGGGAAACCCTGATCGGTCACGATCACGGCTCGAAGGGAGAGGATGCGTTTGTATCATGGTCCTTCCTGATACAACCAGTTGCGGACGATGGACAAGGCTTCTTCCGGATGCTTGTCGACGATTTCGCCGATCTTTTTCAAGGAGGAGGCCCTGACGCGCCCTTCCACCTTGTCGATATCGATCAATTCATCCCCTTCGAATTCGGCGGACGCTTCCGCCCCGGGCGCCAGGGCCTTGAGGCCCGGACCGGTGAGTTGCGCCACCGCCTGCTGTTCCAGTAGGCGGTGGCGCTTCCGATGGGGCGGGCAGGGATTCGAAGGCTCGGGTGATGAGGGGACGCACCACCAGCAAAATGACCAGCACCGCGACGATGGCGACCCCAAGTCCTTCGGCGATGCGCATGATTTCAGGTTTGGTGAAGCCCAGGAACTGGAATTCGGGCGCCAAGCCTTCGTCATCCGGAACGGCGAATTGCAGGTTCTCGACCTGCACGAGGTCGTTGCGGTCTTCGTTATAGCCGATGGCGGAACGCACGATGGCGATGATCTTTCGCATCTGTTCGTCGGAACGGGGCTGGTAGGCTTTTTCGTTATTCTGCGCCACATAGCTGCCATCCACCAGCACGGCGGCGGAAATACGTTTGATGATGGCGCTTTGGCGAATCTGATCAACCTTGGTGCGACCGATTTCGAAATTAACGGTTTCCTCGCTGCGGGCCTCTGGCTTTGCGTCTGGCGGGCGGTCCCGGCGTTGAGGCCGGCGTCGGGCAGGTTGGTGCCGACGCTCACGCTGTCCGGTTCAGCTTCCGACAAGTCGTTCTTGTCCTGGACCGTCACGGTCGAGCGCGGCACGGCGTTGTCGGCATCGAACGTTTCCTTGCTGACCACGACCCGGTCAAGGTCCAGCTCCACCGACACTTCCGCCCGCACCTTGCCCGGCCCCAGCGAGCGGGTCAACAGATCTTCGATGCGGTGGGTATAGCGGGCTTCGTAATCCCGCCGCATTTCCTCGGCGGTATTGGCGATGAATTCCTCCTCGCTGCCATAGGCGCGGGCCAGCATGGTGCCTTTGTCATCCATGAGTGCGACCATGTTGGCCTGTAGCCGCGGGACCGCGCCGGCGATCAGATTCTGGATGGCGATGACTTGCGCCTTGGTCAACTGTCCTGAGACCATGCGCACCACGACGGAGGCCGAAGGCGGCTGCGTCTCGCGGCTGAACAGTTCACGGTGCGGCAAAACCAGATGAACACGGGCGTTGCGCACGCCTTCTATGGCGGTGATGGTGCGCGCCAATTCCCCCTCCAGGGCGCGGACCATGTTGACATTTTGCATGAAATTGGTGGCGCCAAGGGTGTTCTGCTTGTCGAAAATCTCATAGCCCACCGATGCGCCCCCCGGCATGGCGGTTTCAGAGAGTTGCACCCGTAATTTTAAGGCCTGGTCGCGGGGAAAAAGGATCTCGGTCCCATTGTTGCGCAGTTCATAGGGAACGCGCCGTTCCTCCAACTCTTCAACGTTGCGCTTCGAATCGCCGATTTCAAGATTGCCGAATAATAAATCCATCGGCTCGTTGGCCACCCGGGTCATCAAATAGATCAAGAAGCCAAGCATTAAAAACGCGACGCCCCCCATGGCAGCAAGACGTGCCTGACCCAGGTTGCGCAACATTTGCACGAACGCGTTCACGACAGATTACCTCTCACGCTCTTTCCCTGACCACGGACGCACACACGGGTGGACCACAGTGTTGTCTTGTTTCTTCTGTCTTCACGATCGCTCCGGCATGATGAAAAAGAAGTTAATCATTAAGCAAAAGTTGCCGGCCCACGGGCGGGCGGGAAAAACGTGCGACTCGGATAACACGGAGTGGAAGGCAAGGGGACATCCTTTCCCGTGTTCCATGTTTCTCCAAAGTGCCGTATAAAGAAACGGGTGAAGCAGAGACGGGACAAAGGGGGGAATGCAATGTCCATGACACCATACCCGACCCGGCACATGACCCGGCGCGGTTTTCTTGTTTTCGGGGCGATGGCCTTTGGCGGCGTGCTGCCGTTATCAGGGTGTCTGGCCGGGGGCGGCCTCGTCCGCGTTCCGGTGCCCGAGGGGGCGCCGGGAACCTTTGCCGACGACATCCGGGCCGGACGGCACGGGCACGCCAAGGCCCTGGCAGGGAACGGCGGCATTTATCCCGATCCCAGGATGGCCGAATATGTCACGGCGGTGGGGCGGAAACTGGCGGCGCATACCGAAATCCCCTCACTGCCCTAATGTTTTTACCGTTGTCAATGCGGCGGAATACAATGCCTTCGCAACAAGCGGCGGTTTCATCTACATCATGCGGGGCATGCTTCCTTTTTTCAACAACGAGGCCGAGTTTGCCGCCACGCTTGGCCACGAAATGGGCCACATCACCGCCCGGCATGTGGCCAAGGACACCGTGTTTTTCAGGGAACTCAACATTTCGTGGTGCGAGGTGAAGGAAGTCATCGCCCTTGCCCGCCAGGGCGGCGGGGCGGAAGACCACCCGAAGTATCAGGAGGCCGTGACCTATCTGCGCTACAGCCGCGAGGCGGAACACGAAGCCGATGCCCGGGGCCTGCGATACATGACCGCCGCCGGCTATGATCCGGCTGCCATGGTTGAATTTGAGCAAAACTCCATCGCCCACAGTGCCCTGATCAACCGCATGGCCGGTCTGCCGGAAGGCGAGGAAAACGTTTTTCACATCACGCTGACCCATCTACGCTCCCTTGACCGCCTGCGCACGATAGCCCGGGCGTCGGATGAGACCGGCAACAGCAAACGCCGGCTGGGGCGCGAGCGGTATCTTGCGGCGCTCGACGGTATGGTGTTCGGCGAGGCGCCCGAATTTGGCCTCGTCCGCGGCGATCAGTATCTCAATCCGCTTCTGCGCTTTGCCATGACCGTTCCTCGCCGCTGGCGACACGTTTTCCGCCGCACGCCACGCTTTTACGCGCGGAATGACATTTTTCTGGAATTCGGCGTTCTGCACGGTATGGTTTCATCCTTGAAGGAGACCATTCGGAATCTGGCCGGTTCCCGGTCGGTGGAGGTGAGCGCCATCGCGCCGGGCGGGCTTGAGGGGGCCGTGGCGGTGACCGTGGTCGAGGCGGCGGTGGACCAGGCGATGGAGGTCATGCGTGTGGCCGTTCGTATCGCCCCGGAGGCCGTGTTGATCCTGCATATGAGATGTCCCGTTCAATTCGTGTCCGACTATCGCCGCGTGTTCCGCGACACGGCCATGAGCGTTCGCGTGTTGTCAGAGACGGAAGTGGCGGCTCTCCAGCCTTTGCGGGTGCGCGTCGTGACCGTCAAGCCGGGGGAATCGGCGCGTCGGCTGGCGGCCATGATGCCTTTCGGGGATTTCAATGGCGAGATGTTTGCTGTCCTGAACGGCCTGCCGCCGGGGGAATCCCTGCAAACGGGCGCCAAGGTCAAGGTGCTGGCCGTCTGAACCGGGGTATCCGGGGAGGCAGGACCCTCCCCGTAATAGAAAGCAGGACGTGGGGGGAAACGCATTGCGTTTTTCGGCCTCCCCCCTTCGGTTCCTTTATCCTTCCTTAGCGAAGACTTCCGCCGCAGGCAACCAGCGCACGCCTGGGTGGGGCCGTGTGCGTTCCAGAAGAGCGGCCAGGAAAGTCCACGCCGTCTCGTCATGAAAAGCATGGTGACTCATGACGCCGGTCGGCTCCCCGGCATCGACAAGGCCCAGACGCCGGGCACGCCAATGCCCGACAAGCTGGTTCAGCACCGGGCTGGTGCCGCGGAAACGCCCCGTTTGCCAGTCCATGAGATCGACATGGACATTCACCTGGCATACGCCCGGGGTGGGGGTGGCCCTTTGGCGGGGTCCCCAGGCCGAAACGCCGTGAAGGCCGATCGCGGGCAGGTGCGCCAAAAGGTCATCAGGCAGGCGGTTTCAGGGGGGCACGAAAACCGGGATGAACCGGGGCAGCCCGGCCATGCGTCCGCGGCCCTCCGCCAGTTCGGCAAGGCGCACCGCCAGGGGCCGTTCCGGCCCGTACTCATCCTGCGGTTGATCAGCCGGGGCGTGATTGGCGTGGGCAAAGCCGTGTTGAAGAACGGAAGCCTCCGCCGCCCGGGACAACCGTTCAGCCAAGGGCGCGCCGGCATCGCGGGCAATGACGGCAAGCGCCACCGGCAGGCCGGTCATGGCGGCAAGGGTCAACAGGTGGTCGAGCCGTGAGTCCGGGGCGCCGCGGCATCATCGTCCCGCCACCACAGGGTGGCCGTGCGCTCCTCTTGGGCCCAGGACCAGATTTCGCGGTCGAGGTCATTCCAGTCCACCAAGGAAGACCCTTTCTCTCCCGGGGGTTTCTATCCTTCGGCGCGGATCTGTTCGCGCAAGATGTCTATCGGGTTGGGGCGGCCGGTGGTTTCAAAATACCAGAACGTCCAGCCGTTGCAGGCCGAAGCGCCCTGAACCGCGGCGCCGACCTGATGGATGGACCCTCGGTGGTCGGAGGAGATGATGGTGCCATCGGCCCGGACGCGGGCGGTGAAGCGACGGCCGGCATCGAACAGCACCGTTCCCGGCGGCAACAGGCCGCGTTCCACCACCGCGCTGAAGGGCACCCGCGGTTCGGCCCGCTTGCGCGGCGTGGCCACGACGGTTATATCCAGCGCCTCGCGGACCATGGCGATGCGGGGCAGGGCGGCGGCGACATAAACACGGTCCCGTTCGATGCCGATGTAGCGACGCCCCAGCCGTTTGGCCACCACCCCGGTGGTCCCGGTGCCGAAAAAGGGATCAAGCACGATATCACCCGGCTCGCTCGACGACAGGAGGATCCGGTACAGCAAGGCTTCGGGTTTCTGGGTGGGATGGACTTTGGCGCCCCCATCATCCCGCAAACGCTCGGCCCCTGTGCACAAGGGCAGGTGCCAGTCGGAGCGCATCTGCACCCCTTCGTTCATTTCCTTCATGGCGTCATAATTAAAGGTATAGCGGGCCTGCGGTCCGGTTGCGCACCACAGCAACGTCTCGTGTGCATTGGTAAAGCGCGTGCCGCGGAAGTTGGGCATGGGATTGGCTTTGTGCCAGATGACGTCATTCAGAATCCAGAAGCCTTCGTCTTGCAGGATGGCGCCCACCCGATAGATGTTGTGGTAGCTGCCGATGACCCACAAGCTGCCGTCATTTTTCAATACCCGGCGCGCGGCCTTGACCCAGGCCCGGGTGAAGCGGTCGTATTCGGCAAAACTGCCGAAGCGGTCCCAGGCGACATCGACGCCTTCGACGCGGGAGTCGTCTGGCCGGCGCAATCCCCCCCCAAGCTGAAGATTATACGGAGGATCGGCAAAAACCAGATCCACCGATTGTTCCGGCAGATCGTTCATGACGCTGATGCAGTCGCCTTCAAGGATGCAATTCGTTTTCATAGCCAGGCGGTGAACGATGTTCCATCAAGGGAAAGTGTTTCCACGAGTCCCTGCCATCCCCTTGTAACACAGTATTTTTTGTCATCATGGAATGCAAGAGATAATATGCCAATGTCAAGAAAAATCACGCCATGGCGAGCAGAATCCCGGTCCGGTCGAAAACGGCCACGTCGATGTCAATCGACGATCCGACCACCGTCGCCGCGACGGCGCGGGCCTTGCGCGCGACACCCCCGGCAAGGTCGATTCCTTCGGCTTGCGCCAGGGCCAGGGCCTGTCCGGCGCTTCCGGCCCCGGCCAGAACGGCGATGAACGCCCCAGACGCGCCGGCGGCAAGGCGTGCAAGGGGTTCTGGATCAAACCGGCTGCGCTGGGAATGCAGATCAAGGGCGCCTTGAGCCAGCTTTGTCATCTTGGCGAATCCTCCGGCCAGGGTCAGACGCGGAACGGGGTGGCGACGCAGATAGTTCAACAAGGCGCCCACAAACCCTCCCATATCGATCAGGGCCATCTCGGGCAGGTCGTATAACCGCCTGACGGCTTCCTCCGAGGTCCGCCCGGTGGCCCCGGCGATATGGGCAAGGCCGGCGGCCCGGGCCACGTCCACCCCCCGGTGGAGGGCGGCCACCCAGGCTGAACAGGAATACGGGACCACCACCCCCGTGGTGCCCAAAATCGACAAACCGCCAAGGATGCCCAGACGGGCATTGAGCGTGCGCCGCGCCAAAACCGCGCCGTTGGTCACGCCGATCGTTACGGAAAGATCGGGCGGTAGGGGAGTATGAAGACGCACGGCGTCGATGGTGCGGGCGATCATGGCGCGCGGCCCGGGGGTGATGGCCGCCTCGCCCACCGCAAGCGGCAGACCCGGACGGGTGACCGTGCCAACGCCGGCCCCGGCCCGGAAAAGCAGTCCCTGACCGGCGGGACCGGGGGCCACGGTCACGACGATCTCGGCCCCATGGGTGATGTCGGGATCATCTCCGGCATCCTTGAGCACCGATGCCGTGGCAGTGCAGCCGGCATGGGTGCCGTGGTGGATGTCAAAGACCGCGGCGGTAGAACACGCTCCGGTGGTCCACCCCATGCGCAGCGCGCTATGAGCGCCTTTCATACGGCCATGCCTAATGCCAGGCGATAGAGTTTCAGAAGCTCTTCCTCCTCTTGTACATCAGAGGGATCTTTCTTGCGCATTTGCACGATTTTGCGGATGACCTTCGTGTCAAAGCCAGCCCCGCTGGCTTCGGCATAAACATCCTTGATGTCCGCAGCGATGCCCTTTTTGTCTTCTTCCAGCCGCTCGATGCGATCAACTATTGCGCGCAGACGTTCCGCCGCAATACCGCCAACGTCTTCACTCATGATTCCATTCCTTGACTGTCTTGCTCCGCGCCCCCTCGCGTCATGGTTCAAATGCAGTAACTCAACCGGACCGCCCGGCTTGATGGGAAGCGGATTTCCGCCTGCGTGCCCTTTCCAGGAGTGCTGGTCAACGTGAAAGTCCCCTCGTGCAGTTCAACGAGGCTCTTGACCAGGGCCAGCCCAAGGCCGGGGCCTTCATACCGGCGGGCGATGCCGGTTTCGAGCTGGACGAAAGGGGCAAGGGCCCGCGGAATATCCTCCGCCTTCATGCCGATGCCGGTGTCGGTAATGCGGATGACAATGCCTTCGTTCGTTTCATCCTCGTAAGCACTGATGCTGATCCGTCCTCCGGGGGGAGTGAATTTCATGGCATTGGACAACAGGTTGAGCAGCATCTGCTTGACGCGCATCCGGTCCGCCAGCAGGCGCGGCACGCCGGCATCGACGTTCGTCATCAACGACAGGCCGGCATGTTCGGCCCTGATGTGGATCATCCGCACGCACGTCTCGATGATTTCAACAAGGTCGATTTCGTCCGCATCGAGGGCCATGTGGCCGGAACCGACCTTGGTCACATCAAGAATATCACTGATGAGTTCCAGAAGATGGCGTCCGGCCTCGGCAATGTTGCGGGCATCCTCGCGATAGCGTTCGGTGCCAACGGGGCCGAACAGTTCACTGGAGATGATATCGGCAAATCCGATCACGGCGTTCAGGGGGGTGCGCAATTCGTGGCTCATGCTGGCAAGGAAGTCGGACTTGGCCCGGCTTGCGGCCTCGGCGGCGTCCCGTGCCTGCAAAAGCTGGGCCTCGATGGCATGACGCTGTTCCATCTGATCGCGGAAGGCAAGGCCATAGGCCATCAGAACTTCCATGAACGGCGGCGATGCCAGATGCACCACCGACGCCGCGGTGAAATCCGGGCGTTCCTCGGCAAGCGCAAGCAGAACAGTGTCGTGCATGGCGGCGATTTCTTCAAGAGGGACCTCGCGCCGCAACGCGGCACGCCCCAGATCGGCGGCCATGGCCAGGAATCGTTCCTCCTGGCGGAGCACGTAGTTCCGCACAAGATGGGCATAATAATCGTGCAAATAACGGGTTGCTTTCATGATATGCAGCCACCAGTTATACTTTTAAGTTTTGATCGCAATGGATCAAAGCCCCCTTTGAACATCGGACGGCGCGGTGCCCGTCCGCCGGCGTCATTCGATGCGCCGCCGCACTGACCAGCGGGCACAAATCACGCTTGGCACGCGCTGATTGTATCATGAAACCACCCACCCCGACACGATGCTCTTCGCATCGCCAGCCTTCATTTCGCCGGTGCGAAAGGGGGGAAGTCAAGAAAATCATTCACAGGCGCCGGTTCAAGGTGATCGAGACCTCGGTATGACCAGGTTCCGAGCTGATATCCAGGCGATCCACCAGCCGTCTGGCGCCGACCAGTCCGCCACCCCAGCTCATGCTGAAACCGGGCGTCAGGGCGGTTTCGATATCGGCGATGCCGGGGCCTTCATCGATCATGGTCACAACGATGCTGACATCACGTTCGTTGCGCCGGACCTGCATTGTGCAGATTCCCTTGCCGGCATAAAGAAGCGCGTTGCGCGCCAGTTCCCCCACCGCGGTTGCGAGGCGGGTTTGTTCGACCGTTTGAAATCCTTCTTCCCGGGCCAGCGCCCGCACAACCTGGCGGGCCATGATCAGGTCATCCTGGGTAGCCACGGCAACCGATCGCTCTTTGTTCATGTGCGCCGCTCCCTCGAACGCCTTGTGCGTGCCCTTTGAGCCTGGATCGTCAAGACCTTCCCTCAAACGCCGCATCGTCCGCGACCCTTGGCGGAATCCGTCGTCTCGCCGACCCCTTGAGCGTCAGGCAAGACCGACGCGCGAGGGGGATGAGATCCGTGGGGCCTGATCGTAACGGCTCGCAGGCATCGATCACTCCCTGGCTGACAGGCAGTCCCGATAGGGAACATGCGCAAGTTTGCCCAGGAGTTCCACCAGCCCCAGATCAACCAGCGCCTCGACCGGCTCGCTGAAATGGCGCGGCGTGGCGAAGATATCCTCAACGCTCCAACCATCACGAGAATCTACCCGCCCCCGCATCACGCCATTTCCATCCGGTTCGAACAGGGTCAAGGTCAGACGTGTGGTCGTTCCAGGGACATAGATTCGTGTTTCGGTCAGCCCGACATGAAGATCAAGCGTTTGTACGGCCATGGCAAAACCGGGCCGGGCAGGGGCGAACGTGTTCGTGGCCGTCCCACGCACGTAATAGGTTGGAAGGACCAGGGTACTTGCGCCGGAGGCCATCGTGTCGGCAAACAGCTGGGTCAGATCGCTTTGGCTGGAGTCGAAATCGATCACCTGAAACGCCTGGCTGTTGGCTGACATGGCCAGCAGCGCCCCGGCCATGGTGTCACGGCCGGCCACCATTTTACCTTCGAGATCAGGCAGGCCGACGACGGTGATATGGACGTTCTTGATGCCGCCCCCTTGCAAAAGGCCGTCCATGCAGCCCAGAACGGCATCAAAGGAGGCCGGAGCCGGCCGGGAGGCAGGAACCGAATCGGGCGGAATCTGAACTTCGATAGGGGGGGCTTCCGTCCGTGTTTCTTCGCCCCTCGCCGGACGTATCATGCCGCCCGCCACCAGCGCCGTCATGCCGCCCGCGGCCAGCACTGTTCGTGTGAATCCTTTTCTTCCCCACCGCATCATGATCGTCGCCCCCTGATGACATCGCATTCCTTGCGGCGTCGAAAATAGAATGTTCCGTGCCGTCCGGAAAGGATTTAACAGCAGGGACGATCGTTTGCGCACGTTTTTGCCGTGGAAAGGACCGGCTTTGGAACGGACGATGGACGGAGGTTGAACGGGCGAAAATAAAGCCGGCGAACCAGGATCCTTGGGAAGGGACAGGAGGTTGGAAAAGGTATCCCGGTCCGCCGACGTTCGCCTTTCAACCTCCGGCCCTGGTACTCCGACCATTGTCGTTGTTGAACGGCAACGTTTGGGAATCGCGAAACCTTCGAGTATAATGGCTGTCAGCCATGACCGCGGAGTCCTTTCGATTGGACGGTTATGGTCAGGAGCGGCGGTGCGTTCCAAGGCGCGTCGCCGCTCCGTTTATGGCTCGCCAGCACTGGCGAACGCAAGGACACCGTACCCGATTCTGTCCCCTGCCGCTACTCTTAAATACCATTTGACGCGACGATATCACGGCATACAAGCGGCGCTTTGTTGAGGAGATTTCTAAAAACCCCGACCTTTTCGGTTCACGAGGGTCGATAGTTGATTTCCGTGGACCGTGATCCTACGGTTTCCCGTGCCCGTGCCCTGTGTCTTCAGCGCCAGATGGGCTTGCCCGATCCCGGCAGGCCATAGGAATCCCACTCGCGCGTGACCTTTTCGACCACAGATTCGGCCATGCGAATCTTTTCTCCCCAGGCGCGATGCGTTTCCGGCGGTTCCTTGTTGGTGGCATCCAGCCCGAGCTTGCCGCCCAGACCCGATTCCGGCGAAGCAAAATCCAGATAGTCAATGGGTGTACGCTCGATCATGGTCAGGTCGCGGACCGGGTCCATGCGGGTTGCAACCGCCCACATGACATCCTTCCAGTCGCGGGCATTGATGTCATCGTCAACGACGATGATGAACTTGGTATACATGAACTGGCGCAGGAACGACCATACCCCCATCATGACCCGCTTCGCATGGCCGGGATAGGCCTTGCGCATGCTGACCACGGCGATGCGATAGCTGCACCCCTCCGGCGGCAGCCAGAAATCAACGATTTCCGGGAACTGCTGCACCAGCAGGGGAATGAACACCTCGTTCAGCGCCTCGCCCAGCACACTCGGTTCATCGGGGGGACGTCCGGTGAAGGTGGACAGATAAAGGGCATTGCGGCGGTGGGTGATGGCCGAAAGCCTGAAGACCGGAAAAGGCTCGACGGCATTGTAATAGCCTGTATGGTCACCATAGGGGCCTTCGGCGGCCTCCTCGTCCGGCATGACGTGGCCTTCAAGCACGATCTCGGCCTGTGCCGGCACCTTCAGCGGCACCGTCCGGCATTGGACCAGATCCACCTTCCGCCCGCGCAAAAGCCCAGCGAACTGATATTCCGACAAGGTGTCCGGCACCGGCGTCACCGCGGCCAGCAACAGGCCAGGGTCGGCGCCGATGACAACGGCCACCGGAAACGGTTCATGGCCCCGTTCCTTTTTCCATCGTCTGAAGTGCTGGGCGCCGCCGCGATGCTTCAGCCAGCGCATCAGCGTGGTCTCGCGGCCCGTCACCTGCATGCGATAGATGCCAAGGTTGAAGGCATCCGCCCGGTTGGCGGCGGGGTGCGGTCCTTCGGTCACCACCACACCCCAGGTGATCAGGGGCGCCGGCTCCCCCGGCCAGCACGATTGTATCGGAAGCCGGGCAAGGTCGATTTCGGCGCCCTGGAGCACGATATCCTGACACGGCGCGTGGGAAACCGTCTTGGGCTTCATGGTCAGCACGGTTTTCAAAAGGGGCACCCGTTCCCAGGCTTCGCGCCAGCTTCCAGGGGGTTCGGGCTGTTTGAGGAAGGCAAGGACCTCCCCCACCTCCCGCAAGCTAGATGGCGTGCGGTCCATGCCGAGCGCCACCCGTTCCACCGTGCCGAACAGATTGACCAGGACCGGAAAGGCATACCGTCCGCCATCGGCCCGCACCACGTTTTCGAACAAGACGGCCGGCCCGCCTTCGGCCAAAAGACGGGTCTGGATTTCGGTCATTTCCAGCACCGGAGAGACGGGAATTGGCACGTGGACCAGTTGCCCCCGACGTTTCAGTTCGGCCATGAAGTCGCGCAAGGATGCATAGGGCATGGATGGGTGCCTGCCTGTGAAACAAGGAAAGAAGAGGAATCGAGAGGGGGCACGGCCTCCCCCCACACCCCCCTCGATTCCTCTTCTTTCCTTGTTTCAGGGGTATTTGGGCTTGACCTGACCCCATAACAAAAACCAAAACACGGGGGAGGGCAAGTTTTTCTCGATATTTCTTCAGGACATCGCCATGAAAAGCTGGCCATTTCTGGGAGTCGTCGTGCCAACGCTCGATGCCGCGGCGGGGGTGCCGGCCTGTCTTTCCTCTGTGCGTCGCTGGCCGGGCGCATTGGATATCGTGGTGGTGGACGGTGGTTCCACCGATGGCACGCCGGATGTGGCCAAAGCCTTGGGCGCCCGGCTGATGAAAAGCCGGCGCGGGCGCGGCGTTCAGCTCGCCGCCGGAGCCAAGGCCGTTCGCGGCGACTGGCTGTTGTTTCTGCACGCCGATACCGTGCTCGCCCCCGGCTGGGAACAGGAGGCACACCGCTTCATGATTCCCGCCGGCCAGGAACAGGAAGAACGGGCCGCCGCGTTCCGCTTTGCCCTTGATGACCCAAGGCCCGCAGCGCGCCGCGTGGAACGGCTGGTGCGATGGCGGTGCGCGGCGTTGAAATTGCCCTATGGCGATCAGGGAATGCTGTTGCCGCGTTTGTTTTATGAACGGCTCGGCGGCTATCGGTCCGGGTTGCCGCTGATGGAGGATGTGGATCTGGTGCGGCGCATCGGCCGCCGCCGGCTGGTGATGCTGAACTCCCCTGCCCTGACCGCCGCCGTTCGTTATCGGCGCGATGGGTACTGGCGGCGCCCGTTGCGCAATCTGTTTTGTCTTGCGTTGTATTTTTTGGGCGTGCCCGTCACCATGATCGCCCGGCTGTACCCTGCCAGGGCCGGAAAACCATAGCGGGCGCCAGGGAAAGCTCCTCTCCGCGACAGGCCCCCTCCAGCCTGATTCAGCACAGGTGTTGACATCACGCGAATCAACACTCCTCCTCCGGAGCCGGCATGACGCTTGATTCCGATGCCGTTCGGTTTCACTTTACGGCCTTTCGATTCCTTTGTCGGAGGGAACGTGCCAGAAGATCTTGCCCCTCCCAACATGAAACGTGATTCTTCCACGTGGAGGCTCTTGCGACGCCTGTTGGGGGAGGCCGTCCGTCCCTACGCTTGGCATCTTGGGGGCGCCGTTCTGCTGATGAGCGTGGTGGCAGGAGCGACCGCCTTCACGACCTATCTTTTGAAGCCGGTCGTCGATAATGTGTTTGTGGCTCGGGATGCGGCCATGCTGTGGCCGATTGGTGGCCTGGTGTTGCTTGCCTTCATCATCAAGGGCTTTGCCGACTTCGGACAGGCGGTCTTGATGAGCTTTGTGGGCCTGCGCATCGTTGCCAACATGCAACGGCGTTTGTTCGATCACCTGATGCAAATGGATGTGTCGTTTTTTGTTGCAACCCCCACGGGGCATCTGATCGCCCGTTTTACGAATGATATTCAACTATTGAGATCAACGGTTTCGAACACACTGACCAGCCTGGGCAAGGATCTTTTGACCATCGTCGGTCTTGTTGTTAATATGTTCATTCAAGACTGGCTGCTGGCGGCGATTTCGTTTTTTGTTTTTCCGGCGGCCGTCTTGCCGATCGTGCACCTGGGCCGGCGTATGCGCAAGGTCACGGTCAACACGCAGGAGCATATCGGCGATCTCACGACGCTTTTAGAGCAGAATTTCCAGGGCGTGCGCGTGGTGAAGGCCTATGGCATGGAGGCGTATGAAAAAGGCCGGGTGGCGGCCCTGATCGAAATCATCTTTCGGCTGACGTTGAAGGCCCAGTTCACGCGCGCCTTTTCCAGCCCCATCATGGAAACGCTTGGGGGCGTGGCCATTGCGATTGTCATTTTTTACGGCGGCTGGCGGGTGATCGCGAGCGACATGACGGCGGGTGCTTTTTTTTCCTTCATTGCCTCGCTGCTGACGGCCTACCGTCCCATGAAGGCGCTGGCGGGGGTCAATGTCAATTTGCAGGAAGGATTGGCCAGCGCAGAGCGTCTGTTCGCCGTGTTCGACACCCGACCGGTCATCATCGATTCACCCACCGCGCGCCCCCTGGTGCTGGCGGGGGGTGCGATCCGGTTCGGGAACGTGACCTTCGCCTATGGGGCCGAGGCGTCTCCGGTTCTGAAAGATCTGTCTCTTGAAGTGCCCGCCGGCCGTACCGTGGCTCTGGTGGGGGCCTCCGGTGCCGGCAAGACCACCCTCCTGAATCTCATTCCCCGGTTTTGGGAAGTGAACGAGGGCCGCATTACCCTTGACGGGTATGATGTGCGCGACGTGACTCTCGCATCGCTTCGGGCGCAGATCGCCCTCGTCAGTCAGGACATCGTTCTGTTCGATGATACCGTGCGGGCCAACATCGCCTATGGTCGGGCGGGGGCACCCATGGATGACATTGAAACCGCCGCCCGTCACGCCGCGGCCCATGCGTTCATTCTCGATCTGCCGGAAGGCTATGACACCCGGGTTGGCGAACGGGGGTTGAATCTTTCCGGGGGGCAAAGGCAAAGGCTCGCCATCGCCCGGGCCATGCTGAAGGATGCGCCTATTCTTCTTCTGGATGAGGCAACCAGCGCCCTTGACACGGAATCGGAACGACAAATCCAGGACGCCCTGGCACAATTGATGCGTGGGCGGACAACGCTTGTCATCGCTCACCGCTTGTCCACCGTGGTCACGGCGGACCTGATTTATGTCATTGATCACGGGCAGGTGGCGGAATTTGGCACCCATACGGATCTTCTGGCACGGGGAGGGGTGTATACACGCCTTTACACGTTGCAGTTCGGGTCCCACAAAGATTGAACGGAAGGACGCCAAACAAAAACATTCCCCCCCCCCCCCCGAAGCGACTTTTGGAGGGCTTCATGGAACGGCATCCCCTGTACAAAAGCATTGTGCATTCTGCACCCTACACTTAACAATCATATTGTCCCTGGGGACACATGTCAAGTATCGTTACGTCTTCTGTTTCCTCTGAGAAAGATGTTCTCCACTGACCATCCATCAGTTTAGAATGGCCTTCCAGAGGCGGGGGAGCGGCAGGCACGCCTGGATGATTTTGACGATGCGTTGGATGCCGTGCGTGAACCA
>WOUV01000072.1 GCA_009773045.1 Rhodospirillaceae bacterium
ATCGGCATGGCCGCGGGCGGCCACTTCCGGCGGGGCGACCATCGGCACACGGTCGTGATTGGTAAGGATACCCGCCTTTCGGGCTATCTGCTGGAACCGGCCTTGACCGCCGGCTTCATCGCGGTCGGCATGGATGTAATTTTGCTGGGACCCTTGCCAACCCCCGGGGTTGCCATGCTGACCCGCAGCCTGCGGGCCGATCTTGGCGTGATGATCTCGGCCTCGCACAATCCATACGAGGATAACGGCATCAAGCTGTTTGGTCCCGATGGTTTCAAACTATCCGACGATATCGAGACCGCAATCGAAGCGCGCATGAACGAGGGACTGGCGGGCTTGCGTGTCGGTTCCGGCCAGCTTGGGCGTGCCCAGCGCCTGGACGATGCGGCGGGGCGCTATATCGAATTTGTCAAGGCAACCTTTCCGCGAGGGGTGCGCCTGGATGGCCTACGCATCGTCCTTGATTGCGCCAACGGCGCCGCCTACAAGGTGGCCCCCCGGGTGCTGTGGGAACTGGGGGCCGAGGTGATCGAGATCGGCATCGCTCCCGATGGCTTCAACATCAACCATGAATGTGGCTCGCAACATACCGGCGCCTTTCGCGCCACGGTCATTGCAAACCGCGCGCATCTTGGCGTTGCGCTTGATGGCGATGCCGACCGGGTGGTGCTGTGTGACGAGAACGGGGTTCTAGTCGATGGAGACCAGCTCCTTGCCCTGACCGCCCGGGAATGGCAGCGCAGTCAGCGTTTGCAGGGCGGGGGAGTGGTGGCGACGGTCATGTCCAATCTGGGGCTGGAGCGTCATCTGCACGCCATGGGCCTGAAGCTGATCCGCACCCAGGTCGGCGACCGCTATGTGGTCGAGGAAATGATGCGTAGCGGCTGTAACGTGGGGGGGGAGCAATCCGGCCATATTATCTTCAGTGACTACTCAACGACAGGGGATGGACTCGTCGCCGCTCTTCAGGTTTTGGCGGAGGTTGTACGTTCCGGCAGACCTGCAAGCAGGGTGGCCCGCCAGTTTGCGCCGTTGCCACAAACCTTGCGCAACGTGCGTCTGTCCGGAACGGTTGATGCCGGGACTCTTCTGGCGACCGATTCGGTAGCGGCCGCAGTGCGGGAAGGGGAAACACGGCTTGAAGGGCGGGGGCGCCTTTTGATTCGCAAATCCGGCACCGAGCCTTTGATCCGGGTGATGGCCGAAGGCGACGATGAAACCCTGATCGCGACCGTCGTTGCCACCATCGTGGGCTGTATTGAACAGCAGATGTAATTCCCCCCTGTGCCTGACTTTATCTCGTCCCCCCCCCCCCCCCCCCCCCCCCCCCCCCCCCCCCCCCCCACCCCGTTGATGGAATTGGCTTGATCGAGACTTGTCCACAGAATCCACAGGGGTGTGGATAAAATCATCCCCGTAATCAACAGCCCCAATCCACCAAGCCCCATAGGCTTTGATCCAGATTTTTGGTAGGGTCATGTCATGTCCAAATCCATTTCCATGAATCCCGCCAACGACACCGCCACAGTGGACGGTGCGGCATTTCGCGCTCCTCCCCATAATGCCGAGGCCGAACAGGCCTTGCTGGGGGCGATTTTAATCAACAACCGCAATTACGAAAGGGTCTCGGAGTTTCTGCAACCGGAACATTTCGCCACCCCCGTGCACGGGCGGATTTACGATCTGTGCGGGCAGTTGATCAACAAGGGTCAGCAGGCCGACCCCATCACGTTGCGCCTCTATCTGGAAGGGGGCCTCGCCGAGAATGGTGGTTTTGCCTATCTTACCGCGCTGGCCCGGCCGGTGGCCGGCATCATTGATGTGTCCCATTACGGACGCATGATCCATGATTTGCATTTGCGCCGCAGCCTGATCGCGTTTGGCGAGGACATGGTGAATGATGCCTTCGCCGCGAGCGTCGATCTGGGGGCCACGCAGCAAATCGAATCCGCCGAACAAAAGCTCTATGACCTTGCCACCACCGGCCGGGCCGAAGGCGGCTTGCAGACCTTCGCAACGGCGTTGACCGCCGCCGTACAGATGGCCGAAATCGCCCACAAGCGGGACGGCCGTCTGTCGGGCATCACGACCGGTTTCGTTGATATCAACCAGAAACTGGGTGGTTTGCATCCTTCCGATCTCGTCATCATCGCTGCCCGTCCGGCCATGGGCAAGACGGCGCTCGTGACGAACATCGCCTTCAACGCCGCCTATGAGCGCCTGCGGCGCGGGGTGGAGCACGGAGCGCAGGTTGCCTTTTTTTCCCTTGAGATGTCCTCGGACCAGTTGGCCGCCCGCATTCTTTCCGCCAACACCCATATTTCCTCCCACAAAATGCGCACGGGCACCTTGAACGAAGACGAGTTCCACCGTTTGGCCCAGGCCATGCCCGAACTGGAGCGTCTGCCCCTGTTCATCGACGATACCCCTGGCCTGACCGTCAGCGCCATCCGTACACGCGCCCGTCGGTTGAAACGCCAGGTGGGGCTTGATTTGATCGTCATTGATTACCTTCAGCTCCTTTCCTCCCCCCCGGGGCGTCAGGGTGAAAACCGGGTGCAGGAGTTGTCGGAAATCACCCGTGGCCTCAAGATTTTGGCCAAGGAATTGAGAGTGCCCGTGGTGGCCCTGTCACAGCTTTCCCGTGCCGTGGAGGGGCGCGACGACAAGCGACCCTTGTTGTCGGACTTGCGGGAATCCGGCTCCATCGAACAGGATGCCGATGTGGTGATGTTCATTTTCCGGGAAGAATATTATCTCGAGCGGGCCGAGCCTCCCTTGCGGGCGGGCGAAAGCGATGACAAGCATAACGATCGAAAGCTGAAGTGGCAGGAACAGCTCGACAAGGTCCGCAACAAGGCCGAAGTCATCGTCGCCAAGCAGCGTCACGGCCCAACCGGAGGGGTCGAGTTGTACTTCAGCGGCGAGTTCACCGAATTTCGGGATCTCGACCAACAACATCTCTCCGACACGCCGCCGTATTGATGGAAAGGAATGCGGGGGGGAGGCCATGGCCTTCCCAGCACCGAAAACCAAAATGGGGGGGGGAGGCGTGGCCTCCCCCATGCCCCCTTGATTCCGTATTCTTTCCTTTGAGAAGTGCCCACGAGTATTATTGGGAGGCTCCCAACCTGTTAGCATGCGGCATTTTGTGAAGGAGCTTCGGCCATGCCCAAGTCGGTGACCATTGGCGCGCGCATCAGTGTGGATCTGGACGCCGACTTGCGCAAGCTCGCGGCGGTGACCGGTCGTTCCAGATCACGACTGGTGGGGGAAGCCTTAAGGGCATATCTTGGCGCGGAGAAAGAACTGGCCGAAGCCTTGGCCAGTGACAGAGACGACATCCGGAGCGCCGAGATGCGTGTTCTGCGCGCGAAGTGATCACGGTCCTTAATCGTGACGTGCGCTCAAGGATATCATTCCAGTTCCGCCAGACGCTCCGCCTGGTCGCTTGCGATCAAAGCCTCGATGATTTCATCCAATGCGGTGCCGTTCATGATCTGGTCAATCTTGTACAACGTCAAAGGGACTCTGTGGTCCGTGATCCGGCCTTGCGGGAAGTTGTAGGTGCGGATGCGTTCCGACCGGTCGCCGCTGCCCACCTGATGACGGCGGGAGGCCGCCCGCTCGGCCGCTTGGCGTTCCCGTTCGGCATCGAACAGCCGGGCGCGAAGAATTTTCATCGCCTTGGCCCGGTTCTTGTGCTGGGATTTCTCCTCCTGGCACGCCACGGCAAGGCCGGTTGGCAGATGGGTGATGCGCACCGCGCTGTCGGTGGTATTGACATGCTGGCCGCCCGCTCCTTGCGAGCGGAAGGTATCGAAACGCAGGTCTTTGTCCTCGATCGCGATATCGACCTCTTCGGCCTCGGGCAGCACGGCGACGGTGGCGGCGGAGGTATGAATGCGTCCGTTCGCCTCGGTCACCGGCACCCGCTGCACCCGATGCACCCCCGATTCGAATTTCAGCTGCGCGAACACCCCCCGCCCCGTAATGGTGGCGATGGCTTCCTTGACCCCCCCGATGCCGGTGCCGCTGATCTCCAGCACCTCGAACCGCCAATTCCGCAGGGCGGCGTACCGTTCATAAAGACGGAATAGTTCGGCGGCGAACAGGGCGGCTTCCTCGCCCCCTGTGCCCGCCCGCACCTCCAGGATGGCGTTGCGTTCATCGGCTTCGTCCCTGGGCAGAAGCATCAGTCGGATCGTCCGCTCCCGCAGCGGCAGATTTTCCTTCAAGGCGTAATATTCTTCTTCGGCCAGGGCGCGCAAATCGGATCCGACGCTGGCATCGCCACGTAGCGCGTCCGCTTCGGCAAGTTCGGCCTGGGCCTTGTGATAGGCCTGGATCGCCCCCACAAGGGGTTGCAGATCCGCGTATTCCTTCGCAAGGCGTCCATAGGCCGCAGGATTGGCGGAGGCCGCTCCGCTTCCGGCCATCCATGCGCCCAGCTCCTCGCAACGCGCAACGACCCGTTCCAGTTTAGACTCCAGAGTCACGGCGCCGCTCCCTTAGGGGTCTGTGCCGCCGGCCCGTCTTCAAGCCGGAACAAACGGCGTAAAATCTGTTCAGCCTCCGGCTGTGTCGTCAGGTGCCGTAGCGTTTCGGCCGGAACGCGCAACAGATGTTCCACCAGCAGCCGGGTCGCGTGATCGGCCCTGGCATCGGCACCCACCTGGCGCAAGACCTCCTCCCGTGCCATTGCGAAAGACCGCTCCAGGGCCTGAAGAACCGGGTTTACCGCGGGATCCCCCCCCTCCTGTCCTTTCAGAAAGGTTGCGACATCGGCGGTGATGATCGCCCACGCGGCGCGGACGGCCCGTTCGCGCGAGGCCCGGCCCTCCAGTGCCACATGTTCAAGATCGTTGA
The DNA here is from genome assembly GCA_009773045.1 of Rhodospirillaceae bacterium. Taxonomy (GTDB): domain Bacteria; phylum Pseudomonadota; class Alphaproteobacteria; order Rhodospirillales; family Rhodospirillaceae; genus WOUV01. The sequence goes on from WOUV01000072.1 coordinate 4,870, forward strand.
GATCATACAAAAAGGCGTTGTCCAGCCGGTTGACGGCGGGTTCCACGTCCCCCGGAATGCCAACATCGACAATGAATATGGGACTTTGGCGGCGCCGGCGCAAAGCCTGCCGCACCAGATCGGTCGTGAGCACATACTGTCGGTTCGAGACCGATGACACCACGATGTCGGCCGCCGCGAGGATCGGAAGAAGATCGGTAAACGACGCCACGTGACCCTCCAGGGAGGCGGCGATGGCTTCGGCCTGGACCGCGCGCGGCGCGGTGACAGTGAACTGCCGGACCCCGGCGCTCCGCAGGCTGTCGGCCACAAGCCCCCCCATGTCGCCGCTTCCCACCAGCAGCACCTGACAACGGGCGAGATCGCCGTGCAGATGACGCGCGCGCTGGCTGGCGGCGGTGGCGATGGAAACCGGCCCTTCGGCGATGCCGGTTTCGGCCCGTACACGTTTTGCGGTTTCGCAAGCGCCGGTCAACAGCCGGTCCAGCGCCGTGCTCGCACCCTGGACGATCGCGTGGGCCGTCATGAACTGGCGCAACACCTGGGGATCGCCCGTCACCAGGCTGTCGAGACCAGCGGCCACGGCGAAACAATGCCGCACGGCGTCACGGCCACTCAGACGATAAAGCTGGCCGGTCAGCGCCTCTCCCTCCAGGCCGGCCCGTTCGGCAAGGGCAAGGGAAATCGTCCGCACCGCCGCGGCGGGATCGGAGGAGAGGGCGATGACCTCTACCCGCTCCGGGCTGCTCAGCACCGCGGCCCGCGGCACGCCCCTTTCCGCCAGCAGGCGCAGAAAACCCGGGGCCGCCGTTTCATCGACACAAATCTGGTCCCGCAGGGCGAGGGAACTGGAACGATGGCTCGCCCCGACGATCAGAACGGTCTCAACGCCGGCACGCGCAATCGTCACCATGGTGTTTTCCGGTTACTGCTTGTCCCGGTACAGACGGATCATCTGCCCGGCAAGATCAAAGAAGGAGATATCCGTTTGCGTGCCGTCGTCCAGGTCGCGCACCACCGCCTTTCCTTGGGCCAGTTCGTTCTCGCCCACGATGACGGCGGCGCAAGCGTTCATTTTGTGGGCGCGCTTCAAACGCCGGCTCAGGGTGCCGGCATAGCCCATCTCGACATGCAAACCCGCCTTGCGCAGGTCTTGTGCCAGGGCAAACCCCGCACTCTCGGCGGCCTCCCCCAAGGGGACCAGAACCACCGGACGGGGAAGGGCCGTTCTGTCTTCATGCAGCAGGGCCAGTCGCTCGACCCCGGCGGCCCAACCGATGCCGGGGGTGGCCGGCCCGCCCATCTGCTGAATCAGGCCATCATACCGGCCGCCGGCAAGGACCGTTCCTTGCGCGCCAAGGGCCGTCGTGGTGAACTCGAAGGCCGTGTGGCAGTAATAGTCAAGGCCGCGCACAAGACGCGGATTGAGCACGGGGGAAAGTCCCGCCGCCGCCAAAAGGGTACACAGCCGATCCAGAAAGGCCCGTGACGGCGCGTTCAGAAAATCCGTCAACAGCGGGGCCGTGGCAACGATGGCGCGATCGCCCTCATCCTTGGAATCCAGGATGCGCAACGGATTGCCGGCAAGCCGGCGGCGACTGTCGTCGGATAACCCGTTCCCCCGCCCGGCCAGATGGTCCACCAGGGCGGCCCGGTAGGCGGCGCGGCTTTCGGCATCCCCAAGGCTGTTCAGTTCCAGTGTCACCGTGTCCGTTACCCCCAGTTCGTCTAGGAAGTGGGCGGCAAGGGTGATGACCTCGGCGTCGGCGAGGGGAGAGTCCACCCCCAGAAGCTCCACACCGACCTGATGGAACTGGCGCAGGCGCCCCTTTTGCGGGCGTTCGTGGCGGAACATGGGACCGCGATAAGACACCTTCAGCGGCAGCGCGTGATGCAGGCCATGGGTGATGAAGGCCCGAGCCACGCCGGCGGTTCCTTCCGGACGCAAGGTGAGCGATTCGTCTCCACTCGTGAAGGTATACATTTCCTTGGTGACGATATCCGATGTTTCTCCCAGCGTCCGGCTGAAGACCTCGGTAAATTCGAAAATCGGGGTTGCGATTTCCCCGAAACCATAGCGTTCAACCAGACGGGCGAAAAGCGCCTCGATCGTCCGATGTTTGCGCGCATCCTCGGGCAACAAGTCTACCGTGCCACGAACGGGCTGAAGAGAAGACACAAGAATCGATCCTTTATACTTTTCCCTTGCCGCTTCGGGCTTGTTGGCTGATTTTAAAGACGGCTGGAAAAGTGTCAAGGACGCGACGCATCAATGGAGACATCTTCGTTTCTGCCCCATCTCAATGCCTTCCTCAACGGGACGACGGCGGTGCTGCTCGGGATCGGTTTCATCCTGATCCGCAAGGGCGCGCGGCGTGCCCACCGAACGGTCATGGGATCGGCCCTCATCGTTTCCGTGTTTTTTCTTGCAAGCTATCTCACCTATCACTTCACGGCGCCGATTCTGGTGTTTCCGGGCGAGGGATGGGTCCGACCCGTTTATTATGCCATCATGATCTCCCACATCGTGCTTGCCACGGTGGTGGTGCCGATGGTGGTCCTGACCGTCACCCAGGCCGCACGGGAACGATTCGACCGGCATAAGGCCCTCGCTCGCTGGACGGGGCCGGTGTGGATGTATGTGGCGCTGAGTGGCCTTGTCGTTTATGGAATGCTCTATCACGTTTATGACGGTTTGCCCGATGTCCCGCGCGTTCCTTGAAGAAACCGCCGCCGTTCTGGACCACGGGCTGGGGCGGGAGGTCAAGGGCTGGCTGGCGCTGGCGATAGCGGCCTTGGCGGCGGCGGGGGTTTTGGCGCTCATCGCCGTAGTGGCCCGCACGCCGGGCCTGCGGGAGCTGCTGCCCTGGCCGTGGCAAGACTTTTTCCCCAAGATCGTCATCACCCATGTGGATCTTTCCATCATTCTGTGGTTTCTGAGCCTCCTTGGCCTTTTTACGGTGCTGGCCACGGCACGGGCAACGGGTGGCAGGCCGCGCGGGCGTGTGCTGGGGCCGGTCGCCTTGAATCTGACGGCGGGGGGAGCGGTCCTGCTGGTGATGCCGGCCCTGTTCAATTGGGGGGATGCCTCGCTCAACAATTACGTGCCGGTTCTGATCCATCCGCTGTTTTATGCGGGGCTTGGGAGCATGGCGTTCGGCGTTGCGGGCGGGGTTGCTCGTCTATTGTTCAACCTACCAGGGTATCGGGCCGGGCCGTTCGAACAGGGCGTTGCCGCAACGGGCGTCGTGTTCCTGATGGCTATCGCCTGTTTCGGTCTGGCCTGGGCCGCCTTGCCGGCGGGAATCGAACCGGCGCTGGCCAATGAACGCCTGTTCTGGGGCGGTGGGCATGTGCTGCAATTCGTCAACACCCTGTTGATGCTGGTGGCCTGGGGAATTCTCAGTGAACAGGCAACGGGCACGCCGCCTCCCCGTTTGTTCGTGGCGGCCGTCTGGAGCCTGGCGGCGGCGGCGGTTCCAGGGGTGGCGTTTTATGGCCTGTTCGATGTGCTGGGCCGCGAGCACCGGGAGGCCTTCACACAGCTTTTGTGGTATGGGCTGTCGTTGCCCCCCGTGGTCGTGATGGGGTGGATTCTGACACGTTTTGTTTCGGCGCGTCGTCGGTTGGGCTGGGGGGAAACGCCGGCGCTGGCGCTTCTATCGTCGGTGGTTCTGTTCGCGGTGGGGGGAGGATTGGGGTATTTCCTGGGAGTGGGGGATACCCGGACCCCGTCGCATTATCACGCCGTCATCGGCGGGGTGAACCTGGCGCTGATGGGAGTGACGGTGACCGTGTTGCTGCCGCTCTTGCGCCAATCCGTGCCAAAGGGGCGCTGGTCGCTGCTGCTGTATGGCGGGGGGCAGCTTGTCTTCTCGCTGGGACTGTTTGCCGCCGGCATCATGGGCGTGCCGCGCAAGACCGCCGGCCTTGAACAGGGCCTTGATGGCACCGCCAAATATCTGTTCATGGCCGTTTACGGAACGGGCGGCCTGGTGGCCGTCATGGGGGGGATTCTGTTCGTGTGGAGTGCGGCACGGTGCCTGTGGTTCCCGCGGGGGCGCCCATGAACCGGGGAGAGGACTCATGGGGCGCCGCCGCCGCGGTGTGGGTGGCCACTTTTCTTCTGGTGGCGGCGATGCCGGCCTGGTGGTGGCCAGAAGGGGCCTTGCCGGCCCCTGAAACCTCTCCCCTGGCAACCGAGACCTTTCTGGAAAGAGTCGATGCCATGACCGCGGCCCATGCCACCGGGGAACGGGCAGGAGACATTCCGGTTGTTCATCCTCCTGGGGGGGATGTATATCTTGCGGCGCAACGGTTCTTGTTCACGCCGGCGCTGGAGCTGGAAGCCGGGCAGACCTATCGTCTGCACGTGGCCGCCGTTGATGGAATGCACGGTTTCAACTTTCCACTCGCCGACGCCGACACGATGCTGATTCCGGGGTGGGAAACCGTTATGACCTTGACACCGGTCGCCAAAGGACATTATGCCCTGCAATGTAACGAATATTGTGGGCTTGAACACAGCCGTATGATGGGATGGGTGCGGGTGGTGGCAAGGAGAGAATGACAATGCAAACCAAAAATCGCTTTTTTGATGATTTCGCGCGCCTATTGGGCGGCGCCGCGGGGGCCTTGTCGGGGGTCCGCAACGAGATGGAAACACTGTTCCGGCAACAGCTCGAACGCCTGCTGGCCAACATGGAACTGGTCAGCCGTGACGAGTTCGAAGTTCTTCATGCCATGGTGCGGACCGCCCGTGACAGCCAGGAGAACATGAAACGGCACCTTGCTACCCTAAGCGGGGTTCCCCTAAGCGGGGTCCCCATGGGGCGTCCCGTTCCCCGGGGTCACTGGCGCAAGGGGTCCCTGTCTGTTCAACGCCCGCGCCATACCGCCGCCCTTTTGCGCCGGGCGGCCCGACGTCACAAGAAATAGAAATCAAGACGACGTGGAGGGAAGCGGCATCTTCCCCCCATTGTGGTTTTGCCAAGCCTCCCCCCGAGTCGATTTCTGATCGACGATTTTTGGTATACACGCGCTTTTCAGTGCACACCCTTTCGTGCGCGGGCGTGACCCGCGCATGGTGGAATCCGTCGGTGAGCACCCATGATGTCCGCCCGCGGCGCCCCGTCGTTCTTCAAATCACCTGCAAGGCTTGCAGCACGGGCAGACGCTCCTTGGCAAAGCTTTGCGCGTGGGTATCAAATTCAGCCAGATTCTCCTCCTCCGTCATCAAGGTTTGCAAAGGAAGCCCATTGTGCCGGTTGCGCATGGCCGTCCGTCCGGGCAAGAGGAACAGGTGCTGGAAACGGTTCACCGCCACGCCTCCCCCCGTCACGGGACTGGCCAGAAAGGCAAGGCGATTGTCGAAACGAGAGGCGTTCATGATATGGGTATTCAGCCTGTCGGTCCGGGGTTTGGCCGCCGCGATTTCCGTTTCTTCCTGCGCTGGTTGGACCTGACCGGTTCCCACCAGAACCATGATCGCCGAGAACACTTGCGCCAGCGTGATGTCTTGCCGACGTTCGGCCAGCATGTCCTCGATTTCCCCGAGTGTTCTTGGGCAGTGTTCTTGGGCAGTGATCCGCGAGACTGTCAAGGATAGGATCGTACACGCTTTCCTGCATGGTCGCCTGGCCCAAGATCCCGTTGACCGTCAAGGAAACGTCAGCCCGTCTTTTGACCAGAATCACCCTTTGAGCACGCATCATTTCATTCACGGCGCCGGGTGTCGCCGGACGGGCGCCCTTGACCCAGTAATCACGGCGGAGCTGCTGATTGGTACAGAGATCCCGTACGCTTTGCCGGAGAACGACATCCGGGATTTCCGCAAGCAATACCTGCTGTTCGGTGCTCAAATGCAGGGCGTCCAGATGATCCAGATAGGATGCCGAACAGGCATAGCCGATTTTTGCCGGGGCCAGCTGGTGCGCCAGACGCAGAAACGACAGGGGGGTCCAGTCGCGATTGAAATATTCATGGGCCAGATAATGGCGGTCATGGTTTTTGAACTGCGCCATCCGCTCGACGATATGGGAATGGGCACGGGCATACAGGGGACTGGTCCCCATGAGTTTCTCGCCAAAGGCCAGCGCGCTCTCGATACGTGACACGATTCCGTGTCCGTGCGCGGCCATCGTTTCGCCGTATGCGACCAGTACATCGCGCACGGGTACCATGGTTGCCCACCCGGGCAGGGTGTTATGGCTGATGTAGACGACTCCGCCCACCTTCAACTTGCGGCGGGTGAAATCAACAATGATGGCGTGGTTCTCGTCATTGACCCAGGACCACAGGCCATGCAAGCCGATGTAATCGAAATCCGGCACATCCGCCCGACCACAGAATTCCGCGAAGGTCTGATCGGACAGATGGACATCGGCGCCGGACGCCGTGGCGCCTTCCTGTGCAAAAACCGTGTGGAGGGGGTTGAAGTCGTTGGCATACCACGTGTGGGGGGAGGCCGCGGCATGGATGTTGAGGCTCACGCCCTGCCCGAAACCCAGTTCACACGCGGTCGTCACCTTGGGGGGAACCAGACCGGTGTTCAGAAAGGCCAGCGTGATCCGTAAGGGATTGAGTTCCTCGTAATACCCGAATGTATAGCCGATTTCCGTGACATAGCCGGCGCTCCAGTCATTCATGGGTTCTGATTCCTGTTTTACAGACATGGAGGAAGTTCTTGCCCTTCCCCCTGTTTTCGTTTCAACCCTCTGCGCCCTGTTCTCCCAGGGCCTCCCCTTCCACGCCGTCCCCGGCCATATCGCCGGAGCTGGCCGTCAGCGCCTCCGACAAAAGGCCGGCGTTGGCCCGGATGGCGCCCTCGATCTCTTCCGCCGCCTGCGGCGTGGTGCGCAGAAAATTCTTGGCGTTTTCGCGCCCCTGGCCGATGCGTTGGGTGTTATAGGAGAACCATGAGCCTGCCTTCTCGATGACCCCGGCCTTGACCCCAAGATCCAAAAGCTCGCCGCTTTTCGAAATGCCTTCACCATACATGATATCGAATTCGACCATCTTGAACGGCGGCGCCACTTTGTTCTTGACCACCTTGACGCGCGTCTGGTTGCCAACCACCTCGTCCCGGTCCTTGACGGCGCCGATGCGGCGGATCTCAAGGCGCACGGAGGCATAGAACTTCAACGCATTGCCGCCGGTGGTGGTTTCCGGATTGCCGAACATTACCCCGATCTTCATGCGGATCTGGTTGATGAAAATGATGATCACATTGGAACGGGCGACCGAAGCCGTCAGCTTTCGCAAGGCCTGGCTCATCAGACGGGCATGCAGGCCGACATGGCTGTCGCCCATTTCGCCCTCCAGTTCCGCCCGTGGAACCAGGGCGGCAACCGAATCCACCACCACCACGTCAATGGCGCCCGACCGCACCAGGGTATCGCAGATTTCCAGCGCCTGTTCGCCGGCGTCGGGCTGGGAGAGCAGAAGCTCATCGAGATTCACCCCCAACTTGCGAGCATAACCGGCATCCAGGGCGTGCTCGGCATCGATGAAGGCGCACGTTCCCCCCCGCTTCTGGGCTTCGGCGATGGCATGCAGGGCGAGCGTCGTTTTACCGGAACTTTCCGGACCATAAATCTCGACGATTCGCCCCCGCGGCAGGCCACCCACCCCAAGGGCGATGTCAAGCCCAAGGGAGCCGGTGGAAATGACTTCCACCTCCATTCCGCCGTCGTGGGCGCCAAGGCGCATGATGGAGCCTTTGCCGAAGGCCCGTTCGATCTGACTGACCGCGGCCTCCAGGGCTTTGTGTTTGTCCATTGTGCTTTTATCAACCAAGTGTAAGACCGCCTGTGCCATTGATACCTATCTCCCTGTTTATCCCACAGCCGCCACATTTGCGCAAGGCTAACAAAGTACCACCTTCGTTCCGCCTTGACAAGGGGGAATCGGAACGCACCATGAATTTTATGTGGGTCCCTTTCAGGTGCTCCTGCTGTGTCACAGGATCGGCGAACTCATTGCAAACAATGACTTCCCGCAGCTTCCGGAAAAGCCATTGAGTGCAATGGGTTGAGGGTGTTGTGACACGGCAGGATGAACATCTCCCCCCCTCACGGGGAGGATGTTGGAAGCGTCATCAAAAAAAGAAGGACCAGTGCTTGTCCAAGAACACGGCAATGAAAACGAGAAGCAGGTATTGCATGGATCCAAGAAACGTGGTTCGTGCCATGGCCCGCGTTGGTGCCCGCACCAGTTTCCAGTTGAGCCACAGGAACCACCCTCCCGCCACGGCGGCGCCGACCCCACCCACCAGCAGAAGGCTGTTGATGAAGATATAGCGGGCCGTTCTGGCTTCCCCCACGAGACAGGGAAGCATCGGCACCCGTGCCCGCTCATAATCCTCCTTCAAAAGAATGGCGAGCGCCCAGAAATGGGACGGCGTCCACAGGAACAAAGTCAGGGCAAGAAGCCACGGCAACAACCAGATGGAAGGGTCTACGGCGGCGGCCCCCGCCAGCACGGCAAAGCTTCCCGCCGCTCCCCCGATGACGATGTTGAGCCACGTGCGCCGCTTGAGCCAGACCGTATAGACGACGCCATAAAAGAACGTCCCCAGCAACAGATGCAGCGCCACCACCCAGTTGAAGGTGGTCACGGCGAGCGTCACCCCGGCCACCAGCAGTGCCGCCGCCAGCCACAAAACACGTTCCGGCCGCTCCACGGCGCCCGATGCCAGGGGGCGGTGCAGGGTGCGGTGCATCAAACGATCGATATCGCGGTCATAAAAATGATTGAAGATCGACGAACTCGCCGATCCCAGCAGCATGGCCAGGGCCAGCATGGCAAGATGGGGACCGTTGATATGACTGGCAACGGCGATGTAGCCGACGACGGATGTCAAGGCGATGGTCAATCCGATTCGCAATTTCAGAAGTTGTAGGAAGGCCCTGACCGACAAAAACGTTCTTTCCGTTTTGACCGTCGTCACCGTGGCGCTCCTCGCTGTTCCGGAATCCTTGACCGATTCCTGTTGTCTCACACAAATTTCGTTTCACACGAAACAAGTATAACATATAGCACAAATCCGCTGCCGCCGTGAGCGGAAATCAGACTTTACGTTCAAGGAGACGGCTCTCCTTCCCGTTTTCCCCCGACCTTCACTCCGAAACAGTGTTCGGGGCCGGGGAAAGCGCGGGTGCGCACCGCTTCGGCATAGGCGGTGACGGCTTCCTGAACCGCGACGCCCAGGTTGGCGAACCGTTTGACAAAACGCGGCTGGAACGTGTTGAACAGGCCAAGCATATCATCGGTCACCAGCACTTGTCCGTCGCAGGCCGGAGATGCGCCAATACCGATGGTCGGAATCGCCAGGTTTTCGGTGATGCGGCGCCCGATCGGTTCCATGACGCCCTCCACCACCACGGCGAAGGCCCCGGCTTCGGCCACGGCATTGGCATCGGCGAGGATGGCCGCCGCCGTAGCCTCGTCCCTCCCTTGCGCCCGGAATCCCCCCAGGGCATGCACTGATTGCGGCAACAGACCGACATGACCCAGCACCGGAATCCCCCGCCGCACCAGAAAGGCGATGGTTTCGGCCATTTCACGGCCACCTTCCAGCTTGACACCGGCACACCCCGTCGTCGCCATGACCCGCGCCGCGGCACGGAACGCGGCTTCGGGGGATTCCTGAGAGCTGCCAAACGGCATGTCGATGATGACACAGGCCCGGCAACTCGCCCGCACCACCGCGGCGCCGTGTGCGATCATCATTTCAAGGGTAACGCCCAGCGTGGTTTCCAGGCCATAGATGACCATGCCAAGCGAATCCCCCACAAGGATCATGTCCACCACCGGGTCCAAAAAGCGCGCCATGGGCGCCGTATAGGCCGTCAGGACGACAAGGGGGGTCTTTCCTTTGCGCTGTCGGATGTCGTGAATGGTGATTCGCTTGATGTCGGCTGTGACGCTCAAACCTTTTCTCCTTTGGAGGGTCAACCCATGACATACTTCGGGAAAGGGAGCGCGCTCACCCCGTTTCCCGAAGCACGGGAGGACACGACGTCCTGTTGTACCGCAAGATCGAACAGCCGCAGCAGAATCTCCGTGTCCTGGGCGCCGGCCACGGCATAGGTGCCATTGAAGACAAAACACGGCACGCCGTGAATCCCCAGCCGGTGCATGCTCGCGCTGGTCCTGAAAACGGCCGGCAAACCGGCCCTGCTGTCAAGATACGCCTCAACTCCCTCCGGATCGAGTCCGGCATACGCCCCCAGCCGGCACAGGACCTCGCGCGCGCCGATGTCGGCTCCTTCCAGGAAATAGGCCACAAACAAGGCTTCGATCAGTTCCGCCTGCCGGTTGCCGCGGGCGGCCAGACGAATCAGGCGATGGGAATCGGTTGTTGCGGGTATTCTTGTGACGCGTTCAAAGGAAAAGGGAATGCCGACATGTTTTCCTGCATGGCGGAGGGCCTCAAACACCCGTGTCGCACGCGATTCGTGGCCAAATTTTTCTTCAAGATAGGCACGGCGGTCCATACCGGTGTCCGGCATGTCGGGATTGATGAGGAAAGGCCGCCAGCGCAACGCAACGGAAATTCCTTGTCGTCGCGCCAGAACGCTCTCGAGACGACGTTTGCCGATGAAACACCACGGGCACGTCGTATCAAAAATGACATCGATTTTTACCCGAAAATCACAGATGTCGCGCCGAGTGCGCGCCGTTCCGGAACACTCTGCCCTCAATACGGGAAACTCTCTCAAAAGGGTTATTCCAGCCGCATGCGGGCACGCGCAACCAGGGTTTCCGGTGTGTCGTCAACCCCCAGTTCCGTCGCCCCCACCTGCAACCATATCTGGACCACTTCATAAACATCGGGAATGGCAAAATCCGTGTGGGTCAGGACACCGGCGATGCGATGCATGACCACCTGGGCCTCGTTCAAGGGCGTATCGGGCAACACGACGCAAAATTCGTGCTCTCCGGTGCGGGCGCACAAATCCTCCGCCCGCAGAAGACCGTTGATCCACTGGCTCAGCGTGCGCAACAGATGGCCGGCGGCTGCCTCGCCAAAGACGCTGCGTAGGCCGGGGAGGCTTGGGATATAAAAAAGAATGAGAGAAAGGTGACGGTCCTGTTTGCGCGCCAGCGCGGTACGGTCCGCAAGATACAAATCCAGAAAATCCCGGCTGTACACATCGGACAAGGGGTCTTGGGAAACGGGCCGCAGGGTGCTGACCAGCACATTGCGCATGGCCCAGCGCAAACGCTGGCGCCGGACCAAAGGTTTGAGCGCGGCCTGCATGACCAGGGAACGGACCGGCCGATACAACAATCGGCTGACTCCCTGACGATACGGGAGGGAACGTTCGATATCCGCCTCCGCATCCATGACCAGCATGACAGGCAGATTGAACAGTCTTGGCTTGTTTCTTATTTGAACACACAAATCGAGATAGGGATACAGGCTGCCCGTGGTGAATAGCACGGCGGCATCGAAATGCCGTTCGGCGACGACGTGTTCGATCTCGTAAAGGTTGGCAACGTGAACGATTTCGATGGCCGTTCCCATGGCGTCCCGCAAGGCATCGATATCGCCGGGGTCGCCAAGGGCAAGCACGGTTTCCGGTGTGGAATCATCTGTCAGGGAAAGCTGTTCCGTCATCGTCATGCCCAGTCCCCGGGCGATGACGACCCGGGAATGCAACTCGGCCCGCATGGTCGCAAGCCGCACCAGAGGACGCATGCGGGCAAACAACGTGCCCTCGTCCGCGGGCATCATCATCACATCGTCGATGCCGTTGCCAAGGACATCGCGATAGGAATCATCGCTCAGATGTTCGGTCAGAAGGAAAAGCGGAATATCCGCGGCCAGAGAATCGCCTTTCAGAGCCTGGGCCAGGTCCGTCCCGCTGCCATCGGCCAGATACGGCCCGATCAGAACGATATCGGGTTGCAAACGTTTCGCTTCCGCCAGCGCATGGGTTACGCTATGAACAAGCGGTCCGTCATAGCTGTTACGCATGAGGCGGCCGTGCAGGGCATGTGCCTGTGGCTGATCGGCATAAGCCAATAAAATGGACGCAAGATGAATCATAAGGACTCCCCCCCTTTGGGCACGAGAAACCGATGGTATCCCAGAGGGGAATAATACATCAAGCCACGGAGGCGACAAGCGGCCCATGCACAGGAACCTCGTGCCCATGATCGCGATCTTTGGCATAGAGTGGGAGCATAGGGTGGCATTGGGAGCATAGGGTGGGCGTTGCCGAAGCCATGGGCGGGACGGGTATGCGCCGTGTGCGAATCGTCCCTGTGAGCCTTGCCGAGCAGGGCTTCCCTCAGGCGCCCGCGGTCCGTTCGTCATTCGGCGCGCCGCCGTAAGGCGACAGCCATGGGCATCAGTCAAGACTGGCGCTCATGGGTGGAATTCAGTTGAAAAAGGGGAAAAAAGGGAATGCTACCCCGTTTGACACGTCGCGCTTTCTGGGATCTGGCGATCTGGATGGTTGGTCTGGGGGTGCTGGTTGGCACGGTGTTTCCGTTCCTCGTGCCCTTTCTGGGAGTTCCGCGCGAACAGGCCTTCTCGCCCCCCTTCATCCTTGCCGCCCTAGCCGCGGGGCTGGCGGTGGGGAGTGTCAATTTCGCCCTCGCGCATCTTGTGTTCGGGTCACGTCTGCGGCTGTTATCCACCCGCATGCGTTTTGTGGAAGACACGGTGCGCGAGATGACCTTTGTTGGCAACTGGGACAGCTTCAATGCCAAGGAGTGCGAAATCCCGGTCGATTCCGAAGACGAAATCGGTGAGAGTACCCGGGCCTTCAATCAGTTGATCCACACCCTCAACCGGTCCCACGAAGTCGTCGAGGTTGTCAGCCGTTTTTCGCGGGTCTTGTCCAGTCATCTCGAATTCAAGGTTTTGGCCAATCAGGCCCTGGAGCTTCTGCTGCATCATACGGCCGCCAACGCCGGTGCCATCCTGGTTGAAAATGCCGGAAATCTTGAGGTTGCGAGCCAGTTGGGGCTGCACGATGCCACCGGTCTTTCTGAAAGCGGGTATGTCCGCGACACCTTGCGCACAAACCGTTTGCAACGGCTTAAGGTTCCCCCCGACCTTGTCATCGATAGCGTCGTCATCGATTTCAGGGCGCGGGATGTGATCGTTGCCCCGGTGGAATTCAATGACACGCCGATCGGCGTGGTGATCCTTGCAACCATCGAACCCTTCCCCGTTGATGTGGTGCGCCTGCTGGGGCTTTTGCTTCAGGGACTGGGACTGGCCCTCAACAACGCCCTTTCGCATAAACGGTTGCAGCACATCGCCGCCATCGATCCCTTGACCAGCCTTTACAACAGGCGGTTCGGACTCACCCGCTTGAGCGAGGAATACGCAAGGGCACTCAGGAATCGGGCCAAGCTTGGCCTCATGATGTTCGATATTGACCATTTCAAGGTCATCAACGACACCTATGGTCATCTGGTGGGAGACCGGTTCCTGATCATGACCGCGCAGGTGGCCCGTCGCGTGTTGCGGGAAGGGGATATTCTGGTCCGTTACGGCGGCGAAGAATTTTATGGCATCCTGCCTGGCGCTTCTACCGAGGATACCCGGGAGATCGGCGACCGGTTGCGACAACGTGATGGCCAGTAGCACCCTGATGGACGGCAATACGGCCATCAAGGCAACCGTCAGTATCGGCATTACCTCCTATCCGGAAATGGCCGCGGCCAACGAAGAAGCGTTACTCAAGCGGGCCGACGAGGCCCTTTATGCCGCCAAGGGCAATGGGCGCAACCGGGTCGTGACCTTGTATTGAGAGCGCATTGACAGCGTGTTGACAACGCGGGCCTGCCGCTGTGTTCTTGTGTAGGGATGTGGGGTATGCCCCCACGAAAAGAGGGGGGGTGCCCATGTCGTTTGATCTCGCTGCCGTTGTCCAGATCGTTCGCGAGGTCGCGGCGGAGGAAATCCTGCCCCGTTTCGGCACCTTGAAGGCACACCAGATTCGCAGCAAAAGCCATCCGGGGGATCTTGTCACCGATGCCGATATCTATGCCGAGCAGGCCTTAAGCCAAAGGCTTTCGGCGTTGCTGCCGGGATCGGTGGTGGTGGGGGAGGAATCCTGCTATCAGGACCAGACGATCCTTGACCGGTTGTCGCAAGAGGCCCCCGTCTGGGTGCTGGACCCGGTGGATGGAACCGGCAACTTCGCCCGTGGTCGCGAGCGGTTCGGGGTCATTGTGGCCCTGGTGCGTGGCGGACGCACGATTTGTGGCTGTCTGCATGATCCCATCCGCAACATCACCATCGCCGGCGAAGAAGGCGGTGGTGCCTGGTCGGACGGTGCGCGGCTGCGGGTTCCCCCAGCGCCGCCGTTGACGGCCATGCGGGGCAGTATCGGCACCCGCCGGACGTCTCCTCTTGAAAACAAGGTCGCCGGAGTGGTGCACTATGCCAGCGCCGCCCAGGATTATCTGACCCTGCTGCTTGGCCGGATTCATTTCGCCTTCTACCAGCGTCTCTTGCCGTGGGACCATGCCGCCGGCGTGCTGTTGCACCGGGAGGCCGGTGGATACAATGCCATGGCCGATGGCAGTTCCTACCGGCCGATCGTCAGTGACAAAGGCATGCTGCTCGCCCCCGATCGCACTACTTGGCAGGCTCTGTTGCCTTTGGTGGACGATCGTTCCGGCGGAACACGTGAGTGATGCCACAGACCTTGATTATTGCGGCCAGGGACTGATGGGAACGACCGACAGGGAGTTTTTGGGGCTTCCATCGATCAGACGGTCAGACCATATCAGGTAAAGAATGGTGTCGCGTCTGGCATCGAAGAAACGGGTCACCTGCATGCTTTTAAAGACCGGCGAGGTTTTGGCTTTGAACACCTCGGCACCCTCTTCCCCCACTTCTTTTTCTAGTTTCCGCTGCAGCTCGGACGAAAGGGTGATGGGGCCGCGCTGACGACAGGCGATGGAGCCGTTCGAGGGATTCGTTGCAAGACCGATCGCCCCCGATACGCCCCCGGTGACCGGCCGGCTGACCCAGCAGGTGACGTTGGCAATGTCGGGATCGTCGAAGGCTTCGACCACAATCCGATGATTCGGTCCAACCAGTTTCCAGGCCATATCGACATGGCCGATTTCCTCTGCCCCGGCACCCGTGGCACCCAGTAACAGGACCAGAAACACACTTCCCCACCGTTCAGGCTTGGGCATGACTATTGTCCTTTGTTCTGTTCCAAAGCGTGTTGTCCTGTCAAAAGGGTGCCCGATATGTCACACTTTGTCCATACTGATTTTCGCCCCATACTGATTATCGCCATTATGGCCATCGGCGAACGGTCTTGGAGCGAAAGCCGGCACAAAGCGCACAGGTATCAACCGGAACTCTGACATGCCACCCAGACCGACCAGACCAAAAGCAGAGGAAGACTCGTCCCCGCCAACACGCGCACCGGCGCAACAGGAGGTAGAGACGCCAGATCTTCTCGTGAAGAGAGACGATTTCTTTGTGCTGCAAGCGATCATGCATGTGCAAAGGGACGTAGGGTCCTTGACCGCCAAGGTCGAACTGATGACCGAGGATGTCAAGGATGTGGGGCTTCTGATGGCCAAGGTCGAACGGTCGAGCGCCAAGGTCGATTTCCTGACCGTCACGATGGGATTCAGAGGATCGAACCCTTGCCCTTCAAGGTCGATCATCTGACCACACAGGCCGATCGATTGACCATCAAGGGTGACTCACTGACCGATGAAGTCAGGAAAATAGAACCCTTGCCCCTCAAGGTCGATCATCTGAGCACACGGGTTGACCAGTTGACCGATGAGGTCAAGAAGATCGACCCCCTGGTTGTCAAGGTCGATCATCTGACAACACAGACCAATCAGTTGACCGTCAAGGTTGACCAGTTGACCGATGAGGTCAAAAAGATCGAACCCTTGACCCTCAAGGTCGATCACCTGACCACACGGGTTGACCAGTTGACCGATGAGGTCAAGGGAGTGAGCGCCTTGGATACGGTCCGTCTTACCCTGGCCTGGGGTGCAGGGATTCTGGCCGCGATTCTGGGGGTGATTGCCTTTGTCCCGCCTTCCATTCGCGAACGGTTGTTCAACACGCTTTTCGGCACTTTGGGGTGATGCTAGCCGAGAAACCTTCCCTCTCCACGGCGGCGGTGCTGACGGTGGCCGAGATGTATCAGGCCGACCGGGCTGCCATGGCAGCCGGTGTGACGGGGCCGCAGCTTATGGACGCCGCCGGATTCGCCATTGCCCAGATCGTGCGTCGCTGGCCCCGCCAGCCGGTGGCCATTGTGTGCGGACCTGGCAACAACGGGGGGGATGGCTTTATCGCCGCCCGCAAACTTGCCCGCCGGGGATGGCCGGTGCGGCTGTCGTTGCTGGGGGCGCGTGAGTCGCTGAAAGGCGATGCGGCCTGGGCGGCTTCCCTGTGGCGGGGCGGGGTAGAACCTTTATCGACGGACTCTCTTGAAGGATGCACGCTCATCGTCGATGCCCTGTTCGGCGCCGGCCTAACGCGCCCCCTTGAGGGCATGGCCCGGGCGGTGGTCGAGGACATCAATCACCGCCGGCACCGCCGGTTGCCGGTGGTGGCGGTGGATGTGCCAAGCGGCCTTTCCGGCGATACCGGGGTTCCCCTGGCGGGGCTTGCGATTCAGGCGGCGGTCACCGTGACCTTTTTCCGCCCCAAGCCCGCGCACTGGCTTTTGCCGGGCAGGCTGTTGTGCGGTGAGGTGATCGTTGCCGACATCGGCATTCCCGAGGCCGTGCTGGAGGCCATCGCGCCGCGGATCTTCATAAATGGTCCCGGCCTGTGGTCTTTGCCCCAGCCCCGGCCCACCGGCCATAAATATGACCGCGGCCATGTGCTGGCGGTGGGGGGGGCTGTGCTGACCGGGGCCACGCGCCTGGCGGTTCGAGCGGCGCGGCGGGTGGGAGCCGGCCTGGTGACAATCGCGGCGCCGGAGCCGGTTTCGTCCCTTTATGCCCAGGATGCGCCTGGTGTGATGGTCGCGCCGTGTGCGCACGTCCGCGACCTGGCGGAACTTTTGGCCGATCCCCGCCGCAACGTCGTCCTGATCGGTCCCGGTGCCGGTCGCGGGGCGAACACGCGGGCGATGGTGGAGGCGGTGCTCGCCACCGGCCGACCGTGCGTTCTTGACGCCGATGCCCTGACGAGCTTTGCCGAGGACCCGGCGGCATTGTTCGCCCGTCTCCATCCGGCGTGCGTCCTGACGCCCCACGATGGCGAGTCCGCAGCCCTGTTCGGGGTTTCCGGGGCCGATCGACTGGAACGCGCCCGGCACGCCGCTCGAGTGGCCCGGGCCGTTGTGCTGTTGAAGGGCGGCGATACGGTCATTGCCGCTCCCGATGGTCGGGCCGCGATCAACACCAACGCACCGCCCACGCTGGCCACGGCCGGCGCGGGCGACGTGCTTGCCGGTCTGACCGTTGGCTTGCTGGCGCAAGGGATGGATGCTTTCGCCGCCGCCTGCGCCGCGGCATGGCTGCACGGCGCCGTGGCTACTCGTATCGGCCCTGGTCTTCTCGCCGAAGATCTGCCCGAAGCCCTGCCTGATGTTCTGAAAGCGTGTCCATTTTTCCCCCCATCCCCTTGATTCTGACTCTGGCGCGCTTCTGCCCGTTGTGTAACACTGTTGCGTGGCCCTTTCCCCCAACCAGAGAACAAATGATACGTCATGAATCAGCCCGCCGGCATACGCCTGATCCACCGCCTGAAAGCCTGGCGCAACCTGTGGTCGTCTTGGGACCATGACTCGGATGTCCGCCCCATGGCCCCTGACCTGTCCGAGGCCGATGGCGAACGGGTGCGTCGGCAGATGCGGGCGTGCCTGGAGACACGCGGCGGCGAGGTGACGGCCCGCAAGCGGGCTGCCCGACTGGGACGGGTCTACCTTGATCTCAACCCGGAGGGACGACGGCGTTTTCTTGCCCTCATCGCTCACGAATTCGGGACCAACCCGGCAGAGGTGGACAGGGCGATTACCGGCGTGCAGGCCGCCGCCACGCCGGCGGAGCGGCAGGCCGCCGAACAGGCGTTGCATCAAGCGTTGGAAGCGCCCCGGCTGAAGCTGCTGACCCAATTCAATGCCCTGCCCGAAGGCGTCAAGTTTCTGGTGGATTTGCGGGCGGAAATGATGACCATGATGCGCACCGACCCCATGCTGGCGCCGCTGGAAACCGATTTGCGGACGCTGCTGGTGGCGTGGTTCGACGTTGGATTCCTGGAACTGATGCGCATTACCTGGCATTCGCCGGCGGCGCTTCTGGAAAAAATCATCGCCTACGAGGCCGTGCACGCCATCAAAAGCTGGGACGATCTCAAGAACCGTCTTGATTCCGATCGGCGTCTGTATGCCTTTTTGCATCCGCGCATGCCGGATGAACCGTTGATTTTCGTCCAGGTGGCCCTTGTCAAAGGCATGGCCGATAACGTGCATACGGTCCTTGACGAGGAAGCCCCCGTGCTGGACCCGGGGGAGGCCGACACCGCCATTTTCTATTCCATTTCCAACGCCCAGCGGGGGCTTGACGGCATCAGCTTCGGCAATTTCCTCATCAAGCGGGTGGTGGACAGCCTGTCGCACGAATTTCCCAACCTGAAAGCCTTCGCCACCCTGTCACCGGTTCCAGGCTTTCGTCCGTGGCTGGAAAAAAAGCTGAAGGACGGCGAGCCGGGTTTTCTGACCGTGAGTGAACACAAAACCCTGAAGGCGGTCACCGGCGTCGGCGCCAAGGGGAGCCTGAAGGCCCTGCTGGCGCGGGAGGATTGGTGTGTCGATGAAGCCCGTGCCGCCACCCTGAAGGCGCCGCTGACCCGGCTGTGCGCCCGCTACCTGGCGGTGGAGAAGCGCCCTGGCGGTGCCGCGCCCCGTGCCCTTGATCCGGTTGCGCATTTCCATCTGTCCAACGGCGCCCGCATGGAGCGGCTCAACTGGCTTGCCGACTGCTCGCCCAAGGGCATGCGGCAATCGGCGGGTTTGATGATCAATTACCTTTACAAGCTGTCGGAGATCGACCGCAATCACGAATCCTACAGTGCCCAGGGCAAGGTGGCCTTATCGTCACAGATCCGCACCTGGGTCAAAGTGTAGGGAGGGGCAAGAGTTGGCTTGTGCATGCCATTGCCAGGGGGTAGGGGGCGCATGCAGCGCGCGCGTGATATGGACGACACCTGGGGCGCACGGATGCGCGCCGCACAAGGGGGCGACACCGCGGCCTACCGGCATCTGCTGACGGAAATCGCCGCGGCGGTGCGGGGGTTCATCCGGCATCGCTGGGGGGCGTTCGATGGTGTGGAGGATGTGGTGCAAGATGTCCTGTTCTCGGTGCATACCGTGCGTCATACCTATGATCCCGTCCAGCCATTCCGGCCCTGGCTGTTTGCGATCGTCCGCCACCGCATGGCCGATGCCGCCCGGCGCCATGCCCGCAAGGCGGCCCACGAAATGACGGTTGAAGTCTTGCCTGAAGTCTTTTCGGGTGCGGAGGACTCCCCTCGGGAACACGATGAGATCCACCGGCTGCGGCAGGCGATCGCGACGCTGCCACCCGGGCAGCGGCAGGCGGTGGAGATGTTGAAACTGGCCGAAATGTCGCTGAAGGAAGCCGCAGCGGCCAGTGGTCAGAGCGTTGCCGCCTTGAAGGTGGCCATGCACCGCGCCTTGAAAACCCTGAAGACGAGACTCGGCGAAAGATCCTGAAGGGGAGGCTGTCCATCACCCCTTGCAGTGCCCTTCTTTATTCCAACAGGCACTGACCGTGATCGCTCAAGGCCCCCCAGTGCCGGTGCAGTCTGTCCCTGTGTAGGGCGAACCACAACATGGCCACCAGAAGAGCGCCATTGGTCAAGGTGCCGTTCTCCAACATGGCAAGGGCCTGTCCGGCGGGCACCACGACCACCCGGATATCCTCTCCTTCCTCGAACTTGCCATGGATACCGCCCGCCTTGGCTGAATCGACCCGGCCGCAGAACAGCGTGACGGTTTCCGTGGTGCCCCCCGGACTGACAAGATAGTGTCCGACCTTTTCAAGGGTGATGACATCGCAGCCGGCTTCCTCGCGCACCTCGCGACGGGCGACCTGTTCGGCGGTTTCTCCCGGTTCGATGATGCCGGCCACCACCTCTAGAAGCCACGGGTTCCAGCCGGCGGCCAGGGCGCCGATGCGAAACTGTTCGATCAGAATCAGGGCATCCCGTTCAGGGTCGTACAACAGAACCGCTACCGCATGGCCGCGTTCGAACAGCTCGCGCGTGACATGGGGTCCCCACGCGCCATTGTACAGGCGATGGCGCAACCGGTAACGGTCGATACGGAAGAACCCCTGATAGGCCGTATCACGATC